>JAVVZC010000228.1:0-2116 GCA_036650755.1 Oscillospiraceae bacterium | reverse complement strand
AACTTGTAATTTCCGATGTCAATTATTGTTGTTTCCATTTAGTTGTCGCCTCCCTTATCGTCTGCTTGACCGGGATTTTGGACTTTGGCGCGGTATTTTTCAAGGAGCTCCGCGGTTTCATCGTTCATTGGCTTATCACGGAGCAAATGACTCATAAGGTCCTGAAGCCTGCTTGCACGTCTTTCAATGGAGCCTGATTCCACCATAGACTTGGTCATCATTTCGTTGGCAACGCTTCCCAAATTCTTTTGAATGAGGTCATTCTGTGAACCTCCCACTTCGTCGCAAACTGTTTGGTAGGAAACCTTTTCCATGGTTTTTGAGCCAACAAGACTGAGAGCTCTGTAAAAGTCTGTGTAGATGAGGTCGATAAGCTCCCTGTTGTTCACATATGCCCCGCCGTTGTTTGCAATCATGTCGCGACAATGTTTCATATCGGCGTATTGAAGCTCGGAGGCGCCATCCGGGAAGGAAACGCCGTACTTAATTGTCAAAAGCTGGTCCTGACGTTTGTATGCGTCTACGATGCTGCGTGAGGAGTTGTCAATCTCGCCTTCCAAGGCGTTTTTAAGCCAAGTCGATTCCTCGACATCCTTTTCATCCTCGGTTAGGGGGACATTTCCATCGTACATAACCTCGGTTACATTTCTTTTTGCTCTAAGCTTGACTTCATCTTCAAAAAGCTTTTGGGTTCTTGCTTTGGTTTTTGGAAGAAGGTCCTTGTAGCCTTCCGTCAACACGGCTTGCATCATTTCTCCCTGTTGAATTGCCTCTTGGTCTTCGCTGCTGTAGCTATAGATTCTGGCGCTGACGGCGTCAACTCCAACGGCTGCCATTTTTTGAATTAGCGCTGATGAAAAGATGGAGTTGACCGCTTCTTGCTCTTTGAGGACCTTTTCTTCAAAAGTTTGCTCATCCGGGTTCTCATGCTTGGGGAAAAAGGCGCGGTTTTCTCTTTGGATGGCTTCGATGCCAACGAATAAATCCGCACGCCGCTTTAATTCGAAGCCGTTCTTAAGTACGTTTTCGGTTGAAAGGTCGCTTTCCTTAAGGTTAAAGCTCTCGTTAATAAAGTCGTTCTTTGTTTGTACGAGAAAGGGCATGCGTCTTGTAGCGTCATTGCTGAGATAATCCTCCGCAAAGTCGTCGTTTCTTTGCTTGACTGCCTCATCCTCCGGGCTGGCAGGCAGACCCTTGCTGTTAATGTTGAAGGGATCGGCAAAAGACCCAAGATTACGTTCGTCGATATGGATGGCTCTCGCTCGTCGTATTCTGTCGCTCGTCATGTTTTTTCCTCTGCTAACCTCGCTGATCTTTAAGAGGGAAGCCAGATCCAATGCCTCCGCCGTGCCAATGGGGCAAAGCTTTTTTGCCAGCTTCTCTTTTTTTGCGTGCTCGCGGCGCTCCTTATAGCTCTGCTTGGCAGCGGGAGCTTGGACCGGGGGTCGGGAAACTTTTGCCGCCCCGTTTACAGCTACTTGAGAGGCGTGAGATCTCATCTGAAGGATTTGCTGTTCTTCCAGGAGTTCATTGGTGTAGGCTTCCTTTGTTTGCTGGGCGGTGCTTTCATCACCCCAGTTTTGGAATGTTTTCATTTGCTCCGACCTTTGAAACTTCATGTCTTCAATCATTTGATTAACTTGAAGTTGCTTATGAGCTTGCTTTGCATTTATTTCATCCATTGCTTTTAACCCTTCCTTCCATATATGTTACACTGCCGAGATTTCATATGTTTTGCTTCTTTTATGCTTTGCCGAAAGTGCTTTTAACGTGTCAATTCTGTACTATAGGATTATTGTAACATGTTTTTTCACTTTGGGAAGTACTCTAGCCTAAAGGTTTGTTAAAAGATGACGGAATTTGCCCTGTTTCGGTCCATTTACCCGCCGCCGTGATTGACTTTTTTACCTCAAAACAGTAAACTGTAAATAGAAAATAAATTGTTTGAGGAGAGACACCGTGGCAGCTCATCATTTTGGCTCCGACTTAAAAGACAACGACATCTTTATTTCCTCAACCTTCCGAAAATTTCTTCTCCCCACCATTCTGTCTTTGCTGGGCGGCACCATCTGCAACTTCACAGACAGCATCATCGTTGGCAACCTCATGGGTGCCA
>JAVVZC010000227.1:0-2128 GCA_036650755.1 Oscillospiraceae bacterium | reverse complement strand
GGGGGACTACATTATTATGTATCAGGCACTTTACCGAAAATGGCGTCCTCGCACCTTTGATGATGTGGTGGGGCAGGAGCAAATTACCGAGACACTTAAAAATCAAATTATCAGCGGGCGGCTTAGCCACGCTTATCTTTTTGTTGGAACTCGAGGCACGGGCAAAACTACCTGCGCGAAAATTCTTGCTCGGGCGGTGAACTGTGAGCATCCTATTGACGGGAACCCTTGCAATGAATGCGAGAGCTGTCTTGGGATTGAGGACGGTTCCATTATGGACGTTGTGGAGCTGGACGCCGCTTCGAACAACGGTGTTGACAATGTCCGCGCACTTCGGGACGAGGCGATTTATTCGCCGGCGGTGGTTAAAAAACGTGTTTACATCGTCGATGAGGTGCACATGCTTTCCAACGCGGCGTTTAACGCGCTGCTCAAAATTTTGGAGGAGCCGCCTCCTCACCTTATGTTTATTTTGGCGACTACGGAATTTAACAAGGTTCCGGCGACCATTTTATCCCGCTGTCAGCGGCACAGCTTTAAGCGCATTGATGAGAGCATTATCGCGCGGCGCTTGGGCTATGTTGCGGAGCAGGAGGGGCTTTCTCTTGACGGCGACGCCGCGGCGCTTTTGGCGCGGATGGCGGACGGCTCACTCCGTGACGGGCTTTCCCTTCTCGACCAATGCTCCGGCTCTGTGGAAATCACCGCTCAGTGGGTTTTGGACTCCATGGGCTTTGCGGGAAATGTCCAAATTGCCCAACTATTAAACTGCATTTTATCCTCCGACACCCAAGAGGCGCTCCTGCTTTTCAACAGCATGTGGCGGGACGGCAAAGAGCCGGTATCGGTTTTGTCCCGACTTTGCACCCTTTTGCGGGATGTTTTATTGTACAAAACTGCGCCCAAGGGCGGGCGTGAGCTGCTCTCCGGCGGGTTTGACGACAAAACCCTTGTGGATTTTTCAAAGCGCAGCAGCGCTGAAACCCTTATCGGAAGCATCGACGCTATCCATGAAAAAATCGCCGTACTTCGTGACGGACGTGACCCGAAAATTGCGGCAGAGCTTTGCCTTGTGGGACTTTGCGAGCCGGATTTGGGCGAGAGCCTAGCAAGCCTGCGCACAAGAGTCGCAAAGCTTGAGGCTCTGCTTAAAAACGGAGCGGTTTCCCTTGGAACCCCTGCAAACACAGCGGTTCAGCCTTCGGCGGATGAGGCTTTGCCCTTTGAAAAACCCGCAACACGGGAGCTCAATCCCCCGGCAGTGGACTTTGAGGAGCCGCCATTTTATGACGAGGAGCCGGCGGAGAGGGACCTCCCGCCCTTCGACCTGCCCCCCGAAGAAAAAGTAAGCGAAGCTCCCCGGGAAAGCCTTCCCGAGCTTGAGGAGAGCCGCCCGGAAATTTCGGAGCAGCCCGCCCCGGCACCCCCGGTTCAGGAAACCCCGGCTTCGGGAGACGGCGCGCCTTGGGAAAGCGTTTTGGCGCTTTTAAAAACCACCGTGCCCACAAGTCAGCTTGTCATCATAAACGAGGCAAAGGGCGAAATTCAAAACGGCATTTTCACCGTTTCCGTGAACAACAGCTTCGCAAAAAAGCAACTGGACAGCGTTAAAATCTTGGAGCTTATCTCCGCCGCGGTGGAGCAGGTATTGGGCAGCAAAATGCCCGTTAAGGTTGTTGAGGATCGCAGGGCACAGGCGGTTGACGCGGCAAAGCTGGAAGGCTTATCAAAATTTGGAAACGTAAAGTTCGAATAGTCAAAGCGCATATATAATTAAGCAGAAAATTGGAGGATTTAACATGGCAAAGGGTGGATTTCACGGCGGCGCAATGGGCGGCGGAATGAACATGAACATGATGAAGCAGGCTCAAAAAATGCAGCAGGACATGCTGAAAATGCAAGAGGAGCTTGAAAAAGCGGAATACACCGCAAAAGCCGGCGGCGGCGTTGTGACTGCCGTTGTCAGCGGAAAAAAAGAGCTTACTCTCCTTACCATCGACCCCGAAGCGGTTGACCCCGAGGATGTGGAAATGCTTCAGGATATGGTTGTCGCGGCAGTTAACGAGGCGCTTCGCATGGCGGAAGCCGCAGCCTCCGAGAATATGTCCAAGCTGACCGGCGGGCTTAA
>JAVVZC010000226.1:0-2169 GCA_036650755.1 Oscillospiraceae bacterium | reverse complement strand
ACGTATTGACAAATCAATCCAAAAGTGTTAAAATCACGCTATTGCTCCGTGAGGGAGTAGTCAGCGCAACATAGCGTTTCAAGTCAACATACATGGCAGCTTTCCTGCCTGGCTTGCATTAAATGACCAGACTCATGGATGGGCGTTGCCTATCCGTGGGCTTTTTTATATTTAGGGCGGTTCCCTTAAAAAGCGACTTCACGATACCCACCCCAAGCAATGAATTGGAAAATCGAAAACTATTTTTGGAGGAAAGCCTATGAAATTCTACTGTACCGACATCGACGGCGTCCTTGCCGAAACCCAAAGCACCATGACGGGTCTTAGTTCCGCGGAGGCTGCAAAGCGTCTTGAGGAAAATGGCCCCAACAAGCTGGCGGTTGGCAAAAAGGACTCCCTTATCAAGCGCTTCTTTAAGCAAATGGCAGACCCGATGATCATCATCCTTGTTGCCGCTGCTTTGGTTTCCGGCATCATCGCCGCAACCCAGCCCGGCGAAAGCTTCGCGGACGTTATCATCATTCTTTTCGTGGTAATCGTAAACTCCGTTTTGGGCGTTTATCAGGAGAGTAAGGCGGAAAAAGCCTTGGAAGCTCTCCAAGAAATGGCAGCAGCCACCAGCAAGGTTCTCCGGGACGGCATAATCACCATCGTGAAAACCGAGGAGCTTGTGGTTGGCGACGTTGTCATCCTTGAAGCCGGCGACGCTGTTCCCGCCGACGGACGCATTTTGGAGTCCAACAGCCTTAAGCTGGAGGAAGCCGCCCTCACGGGAGAAAGCGTCCCCGTTAACAAATTCATCGACATACTAAACCTTGGCGATGGCAAGGATATTCCCTTGGGCGACCGCAAAAACATGGTTTACATGGGCAGCACGGTTGTTTACGGCCGCGGCACCGCCGTCATTACAGGCGCCGGCATGGACACCGAAATGGGCAAAATCGCCGACGCCCTCACAAAGGCTGAGGAGGGGCGCACACCCCTGCAAATCAAGCTTGCCCAGCTTTCAAAAATCCTCACAGTTCTGGTTCTCGCAATCTGCGTTGTCATTTTCGGCATCGGACTTTTGCGTGCGGGCAGCTTTAGCCCCGCCATTATTTTGGACAGCTTCATGATTGCTGTTTCCTTGGCGGTTGCGGCAATCCCCGAGGGGCTTGTGGCGGTTGTCACCATCGTTTTGTCCATCGGCGTCACCAACATGAGCAAGAAAAACGCCATCATCCGCAAGCTGACGGCTGTTGAAACCCTTGGCTGCGCACAAATTATCTGCTCCGACAAAACCGGCACACTGACCCAAAACAAAATGACAGTGGTTGAGCACTTCGGCGAAAACAAGGAGCTGCTTGCCGCCGCAATGGCGCTCTGCTGTGACGCGGAGCTTGCCGAGGACGGCACAATAACAGGCGAGCCAACGGAAAACGCCCTTGTCGCCTTTGCAAACACACTCTCACTTCCCAAAACCGAGCTTAAGCAAAAAGCGCCCCGCATGGGCGAAGCTCCCTTTGACAGCATCCGCAAAATGATGAGCACCGTCCACAAAACCGAGGCGGGCATCGTCCAATACACCAAGGGCGCACCCGACGAGGTTCTTCGGGTCTGCACCAAATATCTGAAAAACGGCGTGGCAGTCCCCATGACCGAGGAAGCCCGCGGCGAAATTCTTGCCGCAAACAAGGCAATGGCGGACAAGGCGCTCCGAGTTCTTGCCGTCTGCCAAAGACCCTATTCCGAAGCCCCCGAAAGCTTTGAGCCTGCCGACCTTGAGCAGGACATGTGCTTTATCGGACTAACCGGCATGATTGACCCCATCCGTCCCGAGGTCAAGTCCGCAATCGAGGAATGCCGCTCCGCCGGAATTCGCCCCATCATGATAACCGGCGACCATATCGACACCGCCTCCGCCATCGCCCGTGAGCTTGGCATTTTGGTGGGCGACGACATGGCAGTCACAGGCTCTCAAATTTCCGAAATGGACGACGAGGAATTTGAAAAACGCTTCCAAGACATCTCCGTCTATGCAAGAGTTCAGCCCGAGCATAAGGTTCGCATAGTAAACGCTTGGCGCAAGGCGGGCTACATCACCGCAATGACCGGCGACGGCGTCAACGACGCACCCAGCATCAAGAGCGCCGACATCGGCGTCGGCATGGGCATCACAGGCACCGACGT
>JAVVZC010000225.1:0-2181 GCA_036650755.1 Oscillospiraceae bacterium | reverse complement strand
AAATCCTCCATATAGTCGCAATCCAGATGGATGACCCGCCCGCAGTCGGAGCATTGGAGGTGGAGATGCTCGATGCAGCTCTCGTCCTGACGGTGAAAAATAAAGCTTGCCTTTTTGCCGTCGTCGGTGACATATTTCAGCAGTGTGCCGTCGCTGACCAAGCGGTCAAGATTGCGGTAAACCGTGGTTTTGTTCACCTTTTCGCTTTCCGTGACAAGGTGCTCATAAACGTCGGAGGCGGTGACCGCTCTTTCCTGATTTTCCCGCAAAAAGCCCATGATTGCGTTGTAAATTTTTGTGCTGTAGCCGTCGCTTCGCAAGCGCTTCACCTCAATTTCGGGGCACATTTGTGCCTATTCCGTCATTATGCCACGAACAGGCGGATTTTTCAAGCCTTTGTGGCGTCCAAAAATCTTGACCTTCACATTGGATTGTACTATTATCGGCATATAGCAATTTTTTAATTGAGGAGGGATTACATGCTCAAACCGAATTTAAAGCCGGTCAGCCAACCCCAAAAGCTGACAAGCTACCTTAAAAGGGAGTGGCGGGTGCTTTTTCTTGTCACCGTCAGCGGAATTTTATTTGACGGCAGCATGTCCCTCATCGCGATTTTTCAGGGTCGGCTTATCGACAGCGTGGTGGATAGAGCGCCTCTGGATGCGGTTTTAAAAAGCGCGGGAGTTTTCCTGCTTGTCACCTTCGCAATCCTTATTATGCGGGTTTTGAAGCGCTATTTTGTTCGGCTTTTCGCAAACCGCACCGGGCTTTCCATGCGCCGAATGCTCTATAACAGCATCATGGGTGAGGAGGTTTCCCGTCTTTCCTCGGCAGAGGCGGGGGAAATCATGAACAAGGCTGTGGGCGACGTTGACATCTGCGTGGAGGGCATCCGCAAGGTCACAACGGAGATTTTCGACACCGGAGTTCTCATGCTGGGCTATTTTGTGAGCATGCTGGGCTTCGACGTCAAAACCACGCTGATCGCCTGCGCTTTCATCCCCCTTGCCATGTTCATTGCGGAAAAATTGAAGTCTCGGATTGAGCGCTACACCAAGTCCGCCCGCGCCCAAAGCGGAAAAATCGCGTCCCTCACCTTAAACAACGTGGAAAACGCCCTGCTCTATCGGGTTAACAGCACGGAGGAGCGCAAAAACGAAAACTACGAAACGGAGCTTGCTGAGCTTCGCCGCCGTGCCATCCGGGCGAATGTTTTGGAAAACTCCATGCAGCCGATTTACAACGCAATCGCCCTTTTGGGCATCGCGGGGGTCATAATTTTCGGTGGCGGCAAGGTTTTGGCAGGCGCTTGGACAATCGGCGATTTGACCGCCTATATCGGAATTTTCACGGCTCTTGCCATCAAGGCAAGCAAGGCGGCAAAGCTTTTCATCTCCTACCAAAAAGCCGCCGTCTCATGGCAGCGCATCAAGCCCGGCTTTGAGGAATATCACTACCCCGACGAAAAGGATTTTTCCTCCGATGAAAACCCTTCCCTCCACTGCCAAGGCTTTGGCTTCAGCTACGAGGGCGGCGATAGCCCAATCTTTGAAAACCTTGATTTTGACGCAAAAGCCGGTGATATCATCGGCGTTACAGGTGCAGTCGCCAGCGGAAAAACAGCGCTTGGGCTTGCGCTCACGGGGCTTTTCCCCTATTCGGGAAGCCTTCAACTAAACGGGCGGGAGCTGTCCGATTTTTCACCCTATCAGCGCAGCCGAAGGGTTTCCTACATGGGGCATGACCCCCAACTGCTGATGGGCACCATCTACGAAAACATCAGTCTTGGCGAGGGCGGCGATATTAGTGAGGTGCTCCGCCAAGTGTGCTTCGACGAGGATTTAAAGACCCTTCCCCGGGGAATAAACACCCTCATCGGTGATCGTGGCGCCGGTCTTAGCGGCGGTCAGAAGGCGCGAATTGCTCTTGCCCGTGCTCTTTACCGAAAAGCAGAGCTTATCATTTTGGACGACCCCTTTTCCGCGGTTGACATGAAAACGGAGCAAAAAATCATTGATAATCTGAGAGCCAATTACGGAAACAGCATCATAATCCTAATTTCCCATCGGCTGACAGTGTTTCCCCAAACGGAAAAAGTCCTGTTCTTCGAAAACAGCGGCAAGCTGCTCCCCTCCACCCATAATCAGCTCCAAAGCCAAAACCCCGAATACCAAATGCTTT
>JAVVZC010000224.1:0-2186 GCA_036650755.1 Oscillospiraceae bacterium | reverse complement strand
GGACTTTGTTTAAGCTTTTTTATGATGGCGTGTTCTCTGCCGCCACCGCCGACAAGCATAATCCTCATGGCTTACCTCCGTTTTTTAATGGTGGAACAGGCGCATTCCGGTGAATGCCATCAGCATATTGTTCTTGTCGCATTCGGCAATTACGTCCTCGTCACGGACACTGCCGCCGGGCTGGGCGACAAAGGTTACGCCGCTGCGCCGCGCGCGGATGATGTTGTCCGCAAAGGGGAAAAATGCGTCACTGCCAAGGGAAACACCCTCAATTTTGCTGAGATATGCACGCTTTTCTTCAAAGCTGAGCTTTGGGGGCTGAACTCTGAAAAACTGCTTCCAAGCGTCGTCGCCACGAACATCGTCGCTGTCCTCGGAGATGTAAACGTCGATTGTGTTGTCCCGAACCGCACGGGGAAGCTCCTCCAAAAAGGGCAAATCCAGAACCATGGGGCTTTGACGGAGATGCCAGTTATCTGCCTTGCTGCCCGCCAAACGGGTGCAGTGAATGCGGCTTTGCTGACCTGCGCCAACGCCGATTGCCTGTCCGCCACTGGCGAAGCAGACCGAGTTGGACTGGGTGTATTTTAGGGTGATGAGCGACACGATAAGGTCACGGAGAGCTGTTTCGGGCAGGCTTTTGTTGTTGGTGACGATGTTTTTCAAAAGCTCCGCGTCGATTTTGAAGTTGTTGCGCCCCTGCTCAAAGGTAACGCCGAAAACCTGCTTTGTTTCTTGAACCTCGGGGACAAAATCGGGGTCAATTTGGATGATGTTGTAAGCGCCTTTTTTCTTGGATTTCAAAAGCTCCAAGGCTTCGGGGGTGTAGCCGGGGGCGATAATTCCGTCGGAAACCTCACGCTTGATGATGGAGGCGGTGACAGCGTCGCAGGTTTCGGAAAGTGCAATCCAATCGCCAAAGCTGCTCATTCTGTCCGTGCCGCGGGCTCTTGCATAGGCGCAGGCGAGGGGGGAAGCGTCAAGTCCCGCAATGTCGTCCACAAAGGAGGCACGCTTTAGTTCATCGCTCATGGAAACGCCAACGGCGGCGCTGGTGGGGGAAACGTGCTTAAAGCTGGTGGCGGCGCAAAGTCCTGTTGCAAGGGATAATTCGCGGACAAGCTGCCAGCTGTTGAAGGCGTCCAAAAAGTTGATGTAGCCGGGTCTGCCGTTTAGAATTGTGACAGGCAGCTCCGAGCCGTCACGCATATAGATTTTTGCGGGCTTTTGGTTGGGGTTACAGCCATATTTAAGCTCAAATTCTTTCATATGAAACATCCTTTCGGCGTATTAAACGTTTTTATTTATGATGCGGTTTTCGCTTTTTCCGCTTTCCAAATCGGTGAAGCGGACATAGAGGGAAACCTTGTTGTCGGCGTTGAGATTGCTCCAAATAAGCTCTGCGTAGTCGTTTAAATCGTTCCCCACCGCCACGATTTCGGGTTCACCGAAAAAGCTGGGAATGGGGTTTCCGTTGCCGGCATAGGTGTGGAGAAAATGCCCGACGCCATTTGTGGCGCTGTAGGAATAGGTGAAGCGGTTGCAGGCGCTGCCAATTTCGTCGGCGCTTTTGAGGATGCTTAATTTATATGAATAGCCGCCGTCAAAATCCAAAATACCGCTGATGCGGGGTGTGAAGTTTGGCGCGTCCGGCTCAAAACAGCGGGTTTCAAGTGCGCTTTCAAAGCATTTGTCGGCGGCAAGAAAATCGTAAATCGTGTCGGTTTGGTCGCCGTTTGTGACGATGAATTTGTTGCCGATTTCCCGCACGGGGGAGTAGATTATTAGGCTGGGGTCTGTCATTTTTGAGGGGTCGAATGCCTCGGTGCGGATGCCGTCCCCGGTTTTTGTGAAGATGCGGTTGCGGCTGTTTTCGCTTCTGCCCATGATGAAATAGGCAAAAACCGCCTTTTTGCCGTCGGCGCTTTTTCCGATGATAATTCCTCTGCCGGGGTAATCGTTTTCGCGCAAAATCGCGCCGATATCCGTGGGATTACAAGCCATAATTTGTGCCCTCTTTCAAAATGTTTTTGCAGACCAGCTCTGTTGCTCGGGGCAAAAGAAGCCATTCCGCGTGTTCCATGACCCGCCTTTGCAGGGTTTCGGGCGTGTCGTCCTTATTGACCGCAACGGATTTTTGGAGGATTATTTCGCCGCCGTCGGGAATTTCGTTTACAAAATGGACG
>JAVVZC010000223.1:0-2195 GCA_036650755.1 Oscillospiraceae bacterium | reverse complement strand
TTATTGTTTAACCTGCTTCATGGACAGGGAAATGCGCTTTTTTTCGGGGTCAACAGCCAGCACAACCACCTTGACGATATCGCCAACGGCGACCGCCTCGGAGGGGTGGCGGATGAATTTGTTGCCGATTTCGGAGATGTGGACAAGTCCGTCCTGATGGACGCCGATATCCACAAACGCGCCAAAATCAATGACGTTGCGGACTGTGCCGTCCAAAACCGTGCCCACCATTAAGTCCTTTAAATCCAGTGCGTCCGTGCGAAGCAGGGGGGCGGGCAGCTCGTCGCGGGGGTCACGACCGGGCTTTACAAGCTCCTTCACAATGTCACGCAGGGTTGGCAAACCCACCTCGCATTCCTGGGCGGCTTTGTTTTCGTTTTGCGCCTTTAAGCGCTCGGGCAGCTCGGAAATTTCGCCGGCGGAAACGTCCTTTAGCTTGAAGCCGCAGAGGGCAAGCAGCTTTTCGGCGGCGGAATAGCTTTCCGGGTGAACGCCCGTGTTGTCAAGGACGTTTTTGCTCTCCGGCACCCGCAAAAAGCCGGCGCACTGCTCATATGCCTTTGGCCCCAGCTTTGGAACCTTTAGAAGCTGACGGCGGGAGGTGAACGCGCCGTTTTCCTCGCGGTAAACCACAACATTTTTCGCCGTGGTGCCGTTCAGCCCCGAAACACGCTGCAAAAGTGAGGGGGAGGCGGTGTTCAGGTCAACACCAACGGCGTTAACGCAGTCCTCAACAACGCCGGAAAGTGCCTCGTCAAGCTGCTTTTGGGGCATATCGTGCTGATATTGACCCACGCCGATTGCCTTTGGCTCAATCTTAACAAGCTCCGCCAAGGGGTCTTGAAGCCGCCGCGCGATGGAGGCGGCGGAGCGCAGATTGACGTCATATTGGGGAAATTCCTCGGCGGCAAGCTTTGAAGCGGAATAGACGGAAGCGCCCGCCTCGTTCACAATCATGTAGCTGACCCCGGGCGTGCGGGTGATAAGCTGACAGGTCATCTGCTCCGTTTCTCGGGAGGCGGTGCCGTTTCCGATGGCGATGTGGGTGACGTGGTGGCGGTTAATGAGCTTTTCCAAAACGTCCATGCAGTCATTTTTTTGCTTTTCGCCAAAGGTGGGGTAGACAACGGCGGTGTCCAGCACCTTGCCCGTTCCGTCCACAACGGCAACCTTGCAGCCGTTCCGATATCCGGGGTCAAGCCCCATGGTGACGTGGTTTTTGACGGGGGGCTGCATGAGCAGTGGCTTTAGGTTAATGGCAAAGTTGTGGATTGCGCCCTCGGCGGCGCTGTCTGTGAGGGCGTTTCGAATTTCCCGCTCCATGGAGGGGAAAAGCAGGCGGTCAAAGCTATCCTCTGCGGCGGCGCGGACAAATTCCGTTGCGGCGGAGGTGGGCAGAAGAACCGCGTTCCAAATTAAGCCAAGCGCCCATTCACGGTCGATTTTGACGGCGACCTTGAGAAATTCCTCCTTTTCGCCCCGATTGACAGCCAAAATCTGATGCCCCTGAAGCTTTCCAAGGGCTTGCTCAAATTCGTAGTAAAGCCTGTAAACCGAGTCCTCCTCCTTGGTGCCGGAGGAAACAAGGCTGCCCCGCTTCATGATAAGCTCCCGCAGTCCGCGGCGGATTTCGGCGGAGTCGGAAACCATTTCGGCGATGATGTCCGAAGCGCCCGCAAGCGCGTCCTCAAGGGTTTCAACGCCCTTTTCGGGGTCGATATATTCGGCGGCAAGGCTTTCGATTTTCGGCAGATTTTTGTCCTGCCCGAAAAGCGCCAGCGCCAGCGGCTCCAAGCCTTTTTCCTTTGCAATGGTTGCCCGTGTGCGGCGCTTTTGCTTGTAGGGGCGGTATAAATCCTCCACCTCGGAGAGGGTTTGCGCGCCGTCAATTTGCGCCGCAAGCTCGTCCGTCAGCTTGTCCTGAGATAAAATTGCCTTTTTGACCTCCTCGCGGCGGTCGGCAAGATTGCGAAGATATGTTAGCCGCTCGGCAAGGTCGCGGAGAACCGTGTCGTCCATTGTGCCGTGCATTTCCTTGCGGTAGCGGGCGATGAAGGGGATGGTGTTTCCCTCGTCGATAAGGTCGATTACGTTTTGAACGTGCTCCGTGTTTTTTGAAAACTCACGGGCAAGTATGCTTGCAATGCTTTCCATGTTTGCTCCTTTAGATGTGTAGTCGAGTATATCTTAGCACA
>JAVVZC010000222.1:0-2209 GCA_036650755.1 Oscillospiraceae bacterium | reverse complement strand
TTCGCGCATTCCTCCGCCGTTTTTTGCCCCGCGAACAGATATGACGCCTCCTCGTTTATGATATCAAAAACCTCGCTGTTGCTGTCCTCCCTCACCTTGACGTCGCCCAGCAGGGAGAGAAATTCATCCGCCTGCTCCCGAGTAATCACGGGCTTTGGCGCGTCGCTGTATTCCTGATCCACAAAGTGACCGTCCGCGTAGAAGCCGCCGTTTTCGCCCTTTACAATTTCCATGCCCGCAAAGGGGTCTTGGGGCCGCAAAAGCTCCTCCAGCCCGGCGTCAAAGCTGCTTTTCAGCAGTGGAATACCAAAGCCGCCACCCTCTATCCTGTTATTTTTAAGCATAAATTTTACAAATTCCCAAGCGCCCTCCTTGTTTTTGGAGCTTTCGCAAATGCCGACCCGACAATCGAAGGAAACGCTTGTGCCGCAGCTTCCGTCCACGGTGGGAAAGCCCATATAGCACAAGCCCGGCGCGAAGAATTTGCCGATGTCCGAGAGTTTTAAAATGTGCATGGACGCCATCATAAGGCGCTTGTCCCGAAGCGCCTTATTTGCTCCATCCTCCACGCCCCAAAAGCCGTCGCCCTCATATTCCTCCACAATCTTAATATTATTCGCCGCGTTCAGCAGCGCGATAAACTTGGGATTGTCAAAATCACATTCCGCCTTTTCCCAGTCCAGCGCCCCGGGGATATAGCTCACAAGAGCGCTGTACAAAAAGTTTTCCGGCGTGGCGTTGTAGAGCATCTGCTGATTTGCGCCTAAAGACGCCTCCATTTCCAGATATTCATCAAAGCTCCAGCCGTGGCGATTGCCGAAAACCTCCGCCAGCCCATAGAAACTGCTCAAGGTGAAGGTCTGTGGAATATTGTAAAGCTTTCCTTGGGTTTCAAGGAGGGGAAGCAGCATAAAATCCTCCCTTGACAGCTCCTTGTCGGCGTCAATCAGGCTGTATAAATCACAAAGTATGCCCTTTGAGGCGTAAGCGTCGGGAGAAAAGCCGAAAAAGTCAATCATATCCGGGATTTTTCCCGTGATTATCTCCGTGTTCAGCCGAGTGACGCCATTACTAACGTCCTCCATAATATTTGCGCCGCCACCGCCGTAATTTGTCAGCTCCACAAAATATTTATCGCTCTGCAAATTAAACTGCTCAACATAATAATTAAGCTTGGAGGATTGGGAGCTTGTAACCATGCTCAGCAGGGTTTTCACCGTGATTTCCTCGGGAGCGCAGGGCTGCAAAAGCCACAGCCCCTCAAAATCCATACAGGCAAAGCTGCCGTTTTTCAGGGGCAAAAGTGTGAAAAGCTCATTAAAAGCGATGCCGCACTCCCCGAAATTGACTAGGGTTTTTGGGGCTTCCTCTGTCATTTTCCAGCTACAAATCCCCTCTTTTCCCCAAAGCAGCAGCGTGCCTTCACCGTAGCCGCCGCCGATTTTGTAATTATCCCCCGGCATTGGTCTGCCCTCTGCAAGCCTGCCCTCGGCGTCCACTCGGGAGAGAATTCGTTTGTTTGCGTCCGTGTCCACGGTGCCGACCAAAACCCCGCCGTCCCCGTCACTTGAAATACCAAGAAAACGCTCATTTTTCAAGTCCTTTTTGTAAAGCCCCACACCCTTGCCGTCAAAAGCCATGAGCATATTGTTGCTTGAAACATAAACCGTCCCATCGGCGGTAAGGACAAGCTTTCGGGGCGCGTCGTGCTCCGCCAAGTCAAGCGCCGTGCTTGAAATAATGGTGCCCTCATAGGAAAGCCTTTTCAGCGCAAAGCCGCCCTCGCCCCCCTGGGCAAACCAAATTCCGCCTTCATCGGCGGCAAGGCAGGGAATTTCCGAAGCGGCACCTTGGGCAGTGTAAAGCTTTTTTCCCGCCGCTCCGGTTTTCACAATGCTCAAGCCACCGTCGTCCACCAGCGCATAAACATCGTCACCGAAAACCGTAATTTCCGTGGGAACACGGACGGTTTCGACGGCGGTTTTTTTGAAGGGCGCACCCTCCCCCGTCCACTTTCCGTCCAAGGCGCCGGTTTTTGCGTTTCCCTCCGGCTTCTCGGATTTTTTTCCTCCGCAGGCGCAAAGAGAAAAGACCATCGCCGCCACGATGGTGACGGTAATGACCTTTTTTAAAGAGTTGCTAAACATAATAATGCCCCCTTTTTGCCATAATGCACCCCCTTTGCATCAAAGTTGTCGCATGCCCTTGA
>JAVVZC010000221.1:0-2209 GCA_036650755.1 Oscillospiraceae bacterium | reverse complement strand
ATTCCAAAATCGGTGTGTGCTGAACCAAAAGCAGTCCCAGCACGCCCCAGCCGATGACCGTGGGCAAAAGATTAACGCAAATGCTGATCATTACGTTTGTGCCTGAGCCCAAAACCTTTTTGACTGTGAATTCCTTGGTGGCAACAATGCTGCGCAAAACGGCGCGGCGGAGCATATGCTCGCCCTTTCCGTTGCTTTCGTCCCGTTCAAGCTTGCAGTAAAATTCGTCCTTAAGCTTTGAAAGGGGGTAGATGCGGGGCATGATTACGGCAAGGATAACGCCCAAGGCGCAAAGCAGTCCGTACATTGCGGGGAAATATTCTCCCACGCCCGCGGTGCTTGCGATAACCAAGCAGAAGGGAATTGAAACAAGGGAGAAGTTGCACATTACGATTGCGGCTTCTTTTTTTGTGTAGTAGCCTTTTTTGTACTTTTCCGCCGAGAGGATAACGGCGGCATTGGAGGCGCCAAGCCAAGAGGCGATAAGGTCAATGGAGGCGTCGGAGGGAACCTTGAACATTGGTCTTACAAAGGGTCTTGTAATCTCGCCGCCAAACTCCATTAGCCCGCCCTCTGTTAAAAACGGCAGCAGATAGCTGAGCGCAAAAGCAAGCGCCACAAGGGTTTTTCCAAGGTCAATCATGGTGCCGCCCACATCGGAGCTGATGATAATCTGGGGGCCGATGCCGAAATAGCACATGACGACGATGGCAAGCGCCAAAAGCTTTGTAATAACGTAAACGATGGTTGTGTTGAAAATTGTATGAAAGCGTCCCTTTGGGGGCTTGCCCATTTTTGTCAAAATGTAGTCAATCAGCGAACCGATTGCCGAAACGGCAACCAAGCCGAAAATAATTTCGTCCATAGCGCCGGAGAGCAGCTTTTTGACCCAAATTGTAAGCACGCCAACGGTGGTGTTGATGCTTCCCTCATAGGTAAAGGGTAGCATAAAGGCAAGTACACCGATGAGGGATACTAAAAGAAATTTGATTAGTTGCTTTGGTGGTATGCGTTGTCTTTCTTCCACGAACTCACCTCGTCACTGCGCGGTGAGGCTAAAAGCCATCCGCGCTGATTTGTCAAACCTCGTTGACCAGCTTAAATACCTTGTCCTTGTTTCCCTGTAGGAAATTGACGATGTTCTCACAGGAAAAGCGCTGCATATCCTGCATGGACTGGGAGGAATAAAACGCCGCGTGGGGAGTGATGATGACGTTATCGCGATTTGAGAGGATGTGACCCTTCAGTTTGGGGGTTTCGTCACGGAGAACGTCAAGTCCGGCGGCACGAATGGCACCGCTGTCCAAGGCGGCTGCAAGGTCTTTTTCGTCAATGGAAAGCCCTCTGCCCAAATTCAGAAAAATCGGGGAGCGCTTCATTTTTGCAAATTCCTTTGCGGTGAAGTATTCGGTGTTGCCCGCGCCCAAATTCATGTGGTTTGTGATAACATCGGCGCGCTCAAAAAGCTCATCCGGCTCCACAAGCTCAACATTAAGAGCGGCGGCAACATCCTTTGCCACAAAGGGGTCAACGGCAATAACCTTCATGTCAAGTCCCTGAGCAAGCTTTGCGACCCGCTTGCCGATTTTGCCAAGCCCGAAAATGCCCAGAGTTTGGCTTCCGATGCGTGCGGGCGCTTTGGGGGTATCATATTTCCAAAGATATCTTTTGTCAATATCATTCGTGTAGCACTTCAGGTTTTTGTTCAGTGCCAGCATGAGTGCAATTGCGTGCTCCGCAACGTCAAGCGTGCAATATTCGCCCACGGGGCAAACGCCCACGCTGTGGCTGGTTGCCTCAGCAAGGTCAACATTGTCATAGCCCGTGGCGTTAAGGGAGATAACCTGCAAATTTTTTGCAGTTTCAAAAACAGACTTGTCGATGGGGATAAAGGCTGTTAAAAGTGCGTTTGCGTCGCTGATTTTTGTCAGGAACTCGCTTCTTTTTTCGTCTGTGTATTCATAAACTTCAATTTCGGCGTCGGGATAGCCTGCGCGCAGCACTTCGCTCTCGTATTCGTGGGCAGGCATCATTGAGTCCTTGTAATCGCTGATTAGAATTTTCATGGTAAATCAATTCCTTTCTCGGCTTGAGAAATATGCGGGTATGCAGCGGCCGCCCTTTCGGGAAGCCGCCGCAGCCCTTAAAACGCTCTTATGCTTTTCTCTTGATGGGGAAGGTCATGCAGTGGGGGCCGCCGCCTGCCTTG
>JAVVZC010000220.1:0-2231 GCA_036650755.1 Oscillospiraceae bacterium | reverse complement strand
CTAAACAAACAACTTGTAAATATCGTTAATCATAACAAACGCCATCAGCCCCAGCAGGAGAAACAGCCCCCCGGCGTGGACATAGCCCTCGTATTTTGGGTTCAGCTTCCGCTTGGTGAAAAAATGGAACAAGCCGGTGATGAATAGGAAAAGTATCCTGCCGCCGTCAAGGGCGGGGATGGGAAGAAGGTTCATAACCGCAAGGTTAATTGCGATGAAGGCGGCTAAATAGGCGATGCTGAAGCTTGCCGCCGCCGTGGTTTCCGCGGAATTTCCAACGTCGCTAATAAGCTCCACAATGCCCACGGGGCCCGATAAATCCTTTAGCCCCACGGCACCTGTGACCAAATCCGAAAGCCCCATCCAAACCATGCGGACAAAGTCCTTGGAGCAGTCGAAGCTGTATTTCAGCCCGGCGGCAAAGCCGCTTTCCTTCACGCCGTAATACATGCCGTATTTCACTTGGGTTTCGCCGTCGATTTTGTATTCAACAGGGGCGAAGCCGAAGTCGTCAAGAACCACCTTTTCGCCGTCTCGAACCATGACAAGGTCGTGGGTTTCGCCCTTGTCTCTGTTAAGGAGCATGAGGATGTTTGAGGTGAAATAGACCCGCTGACCGTCGATTTTGTAGAAGGTGTCGCCTTTTTGCAGACCTTGGGCGCTCTCATAGGGGCAGCCCTCGTAAAAATCGGTGATGGTGGGGGTGGTGAAGGCGGCGGAGGAGGGGACGATAATCAAAAGGATGATAAGCCCGGTTAGAAAGTTCATGGCGGCGCCGGAAAGAAGGATTAGGAAGCGTTTCCAAACGCTTTGCTGACCGAAGGAGCGGGGGTCGTCGGACTCCACATCCTCCTCCATGGCGCAGTAGCCGCCGATGGGAAATGCCCGAAGGGCGTAGAGGGTTTCGCCCCGCTGACGCTTGAAAAAGGCGGGACCCATGCCGATGGAAAACTCCAAAACACGGACATTGCAAAGCTTTGCCGCGAGAAAATGTCCCAGCTCGTGGGTGGCGATTAGGAAACCAAAAATGATGATTGCGATGACAATATACATATTATAAACCTCAATAAGAGCGATAATTTTCAAGAACCAGCCGTCTTGCCGCTTCGTCGGCGGCTTGGAGGGCGGAAAGGCTTGGCTTGCCCCCGGCGGCGATGGCGGAAACGGCGGCGGAAACCAGGTCATAAATTGCGTTGAAGGAGAGCTTGTTTTCCAAAAACAGAGCAACGGCAATTTCGTTGGCGGCGCTTAAAACCGCGGGAGCTGTGCCGCCCCGCTTTGCGCAATCCATTGCGAGAGCAAGGCAGGGGGTGTTGATAAGGTCGGGTTCAAAGAAGGAAAGCTTGCCGATTGCGGCAAAATCCGGTGCGGGAGCGGCGGCGGGGCGGCGGTCGGGATAGGTGAGGGCGTAGGAAATTGGGATGCCCATGTCCGCAACGCCCAGCTGGGCGATAACGGCGCCGTCAGTAAACTCCACCATAGAATGTATTATGCTTTCCGGGTGGATTATAACCTTTATTTCCTCGGGGCTGACGGAAAAAAGGTGCATGGCTTCGATAAATTCCAGACCCTTGTTCATCATTGTGGCGCTGTCCACGCTGATTTTTGCGCCCATGCTCCAATTGGGGTGGGAAATTGCCATTGCGGGGGTGACGTTTTTTGTTTCCTCCCGAGTTTTTGTGCGGAAGGGGCCGCCGGAGCCTGTGAGCAAGATGCGGCTTAGGGCTTTTGCGCCGCCTTGGGCTTGAAGGCACTGGAAAATTGCGGAATGCTCGCTGTCCACAGGGATGATTTCCGCAGACTTTTCACGGGCGCGCGCCATGACAATTTCGCCGCCGCAGACAAGGGTTTCCTTGTTTGCAAGGGCGATGCGATGCCCGGCGTCGATGGCGGCAAGGGTGGGAACAAGCCCCACGGCGCCGGAAACGGCGGTCACAACGCAGTCCGCGTAATTTGTGGCGCAGTCAGTTAGACCCGACATGCCACTGCCGACTTTTATGTCGGTGTCGGCAAGGGCAAGCTTCAGCTTTTTTGCGGAGGCGTCGTCAAAGGCGCAGACGAATTTTGGCTTGAATTCACGGGCTTGCTTTTCCAAAAGCTCCACATTGTTGTTGCCGGAAAGCGCCGTCACCGGGATGCCGAGACGTGCCGCCGCCAAAAGAGTTTGACGACCCACACTGCCGGTGGAGCCGAGAACAGAGAGATTTTTTATCATAAGAGTGTCCTTTTTT
>JAVVZC010000219.1:0-2249 GCA_036650755.1 Oscillospiraceae bacterium | reverse complement strand
AACCTTTGACATTCCGCTCAATCTATACTATAATATTAGCCCTATACAAATAACAAAAACATCTCAAGAGGTAAAAACATTTAATGGACATGAAAGACGTAATAATTTCAATAAAAGGCACCCAAAGCGACCCTAACGGGGACAACAACGCGATTGAGCTTGTCACCGACGGTTTGTTTGGCTATGAAAATGGCGAAAGCTGCTTTTCCTACATGGAAAGCGAGCTGACAGGGCTAGAGGGCACCAAAACCACCTTCGCAATCAGCCCCATGGGCGTTGTGATGTCGCGGGAGGGCAGCCTTAGCAGCCGCATGATTTTTGAGGCGGGGAAAAAGCACTGCTTCCTCTACGAAACACCCTTCGGCTCCGCCACTATGGGCGTTAACACCAAGCGGGTTTCCTGCGATATCAACGAGCACGGCGGCAATATGGAGATAGACTATGTTGTGGATTTTCAGCATTCAATGGTTGGACACAACATGTTCAAGATAAATGTGCGTGAGCAGAAGGATGAAATATAATGTCAAATTTAATTGAGGAAGCGAGAAGCTCCATCGACGGGCTTATCGAAAACGCCTACAAAAAAGCCGTTTCCGCAGGGCAATTGCCCGAGGGCGGCTGCCCCGTCGGAAAAGTCGAAATCCCCAAGGACACACAAAACGGTGACTACGCCGCAAACCACGCCATGACCGGAGCCAAGGCGATGAAGCTTCCGCCACGCAAAATCGCGGAGCTGCTTTTGTCCAACATGGACTTGAACGACAGCTTTTTCGCAAGCGCCGAAATTGCGGGACCCGGCTTCATAAACTTCCGCCTGTCCGACAAATGGTACGGCAAGGTTTTGGCGGCGGTTCAAGCCGAGGGCGAAGCCTTCGGACGCTCCGATGAGGGCAAAAATGAGCGCGTTATGGTAGAATTTGTCTCCGCAAACCCCACGGGGCCCATGACAATCGGCAACGCCCGAGGCGGCGTGCTGGGCGACGCTCTTGCCTCCGTTATGGACAGGGCGGGCTACGACGTCTACCGTGAGTTTTACGTTAACGACGCGGGAAATCAGGTGGATTTGTTCGGAAAATCCATTGAAGCCCGATATTTGCAGCTAATTGGCGGCGAGGACAGCGTGGAGTTTCCCGAAAACGGCTACCACGGCGAGGACATTCGTGAGCTGGCGCAAAAAATATTCGACAGAGACGGCGAAAAATATCTCCACATGGACAGCGACGCAAGGGTTGCCGCCTTTGTCGCCTTTGGGCTGCCCCACAACATTGCCCTTATGCGCGAGCATCTTGCCCGCTATTGCATCCACTTCGACAACTGGTTTTTGGAGAGCAGTCTCCACGAAAGCGGCTACGTTGCGGAAACCGTCGCCCTTCTGAGCGAGGGTGGGCACACCTACGAAAAGGACGGCGCGCTTTGGCTGCGCAACACCGATTTTGGCGCCGATAAGGACGAGGTTTTGTGCCGTGCCAACGGATTTTACACCTACTACGCCGTTGACATCGCCTACCACCGCAACAAATTTGCTGTGCGCCACTTTGACCGGGTAATCGACGTTTGGGGTGCCGACCACCACGGTCACGCCATCCGCTTTGCCGCTTCAATGACAGCGCCGGAGCTGGGCTTGCAGGACAAAAAGCTGGACTTCCTCATCATGCAAATGGTTCGGCTTGTCCGGGGCAACGAAACCGTGAAGGTTTCAAAGCGCACGGGCAAGGCACTGACCCTCTCCGACCTGATGGACGAAATCGGAGTTGACGCCTGCCGCTTTTTCTTCAACGCCAAGCCGGACACACATTTGGAATTTGACTTGGATCTTGCCATCCGTCAGGACAGCGAGAACCCGGTTTATTACGTCCAATACGCCCACGCCCGCATCTGCACCCTGCTTGCCGCAATGGCGGAGGAGGGTCATGCAGTGCCGAAGGCGGCGGAGGTGGACATCAGCCTTTTGAACACCCAATGGGAGCGTGAGCTGATAAAGCAGCTTGCACAGCTAACCGAGGAAATTCGCCTTGCGGCGCGGGATTACGACCCCTCCCGCATCAACCGCTTTGTGATTGAGCTGGCGGCAAGGTTCCACAGATTTTATAATAATTGCCGCATCAAGGAAGCGGAGCCGGAGCTTTTGGGCGCAAGACTTGCGCTTTGCGACGCAAGCCGCAGGGTAATTGCTAATGCGCTTCAGATTGTTGGGGTTACCGCACCCGAGAAAATGTAATATTTTGCCCCCGCCGAAAGGCGGGGGCTTG
>JAVVZC010000218.1:0-2263 GCA_036650755.1 Oscillospiraceae bacterium | reverse complement strand
GCGCTGTGCTGAAAGCTCTGTTCACTGCCAAGTGCTCGGGCAAGAAATTCGCCCCGCATTACGCCCACAGGCGAATTTGCATCCATGGCGTCGGGCGGGACGCCCTGGGAACTCTGTGAATTGCCGAAAATCGCGTTTGGAATTAGAGCCGCGGCGATAATAACGACAAGGGAGAGCGCCAGCATTAAAAGTGTGGTCAAATGCTTTTTCATTGCTCCTCACCCCCCGGTAGAAAAACCCGAACGCTGGTGCCCTTGTCCGGCTCGCTTGCGTATTGGAGCGCCGTGCCGTGAAGCTCCGCTATCCGCTTGCAAAGCGCCAAGCCCAAGCCCGCGCCGTTTTGGGCACGGGAACGGCTTTTGTCCACCATGTAAAACGGCTCGGTAATTTTTGAAAGCTCCTCCGGCTTCATTCCTCTGCCGTAATCTCGGATGTAAAAGGCGTAGCCGCCCTCCTCATTTTTCCCGAAAAAGTCGATGCTCTGCCCTCTTTTGCTTGCCTTGCGGGCATTGTCCACCAGATTTATGAGCAGGGTTTTGAAAAGGTCGGGCTCGATTTGAACCTCTCCCTTTTCCCAGCGGATTTCAAGGCTTATGCCGTCGTCGCTGACCGAGGGGACGGTCACCGCCGCGATTTCACGGATTAGGACGCCCGTTTCGTAGCGCCGTTTTTGGAATTCCTGCTTGCCCACCACCATAATGTCCATCAGCTTTAGGGAGAGCGCCTCCAGACGCTTTCCCTCGGAAAAAATATAGCCCGCCGCCGTGAAGCGCTGTTTTGGTGCCATCTCCTTGGAGCGAAGCATGTCCGCATAGCCGATGATGGCGGTCAGCGGCGTTTTCAGCTCGTGGGCAAAGCTTGCGATAAAGTCCTCCCGCCGTGAGGCAAGGTCTTGAAGCTCCGTCAGCTCCTCCTGAAGCCTTGCAATTTCCGCGCTGTCTGCCCTTGTCACCACCGCGCTTTTGCCTGTAAGGATGAAGCTGATTGCAGCAATTGAAAGCCCTCCGAAAACTGTTCCGAGAACCATTAAGATGATATATGAGCCATAATAGCTGCTTGCAAGGTTGGGGCTAAGCCGAAAAAAGATGCACTCGGCAATGCAGCAGGCAATGGCAATTACCGTTGAGGCGGCAAAATATGTTTTTGAGAACGAGAATACCTTTAAGCTTCTAATCTGTATCCCACCTTATAAATCGCCTTGATTTTGTCCTCCCAATGAAGCTTTTTCCGCAGGCGCTGAACGTGAAGGTCAACTGTGCGGCTGTCGCCCATGTATTCGTTTTCCCAAACCCGCTCATAGAGGGTTTCGCGGAAAAGCGCAATGTTTCGGTTACGCACAAAAAGCAAAAGCAGCTCAAATTCCTTCATGGTGAGGGCAATTTCCCGACTGCCCCGAGTGACGGAGCGGGAGCGTGTGTCGATTGTGATATCGTCCACCGTGATGATGGTTTGAACCTTGCCCGCACGGCGAAGCACGGTTTCAACTCTTGCCAGCAGTTCCACAATTTCGAAGGGCTTGACCAAATAATCGTCCGCGCCCAGCTTAAGCCCCTTGACTCTGTCTTGAACGCTTCCCTTTGCGGTTAGGAAAATCACGGGCATTTCCAAGGGTTTTATGTATTCCAGCAGCTCGTAGCCATTGGCGCCGGGCAGCATAATGTCCAAAAGGATAAGGTCAAAGCGTTCCTTTTCGATAATGTCCGCCGCCTCAATGCCGTCATAGGCACAGGTGCAGGAATATCCCGCCTCCGTAAGGTTCATTTCGACTAGGTCGTTGATTGGTTTTTCGTCCTCCACTATCAGAACTTTTATCATTATTTCCACCCTCTCCGGTGAATATCGCCGTAAAACCAAGGTTTTTCCCCTTGGCGTTGCTGTCAGTATATGGCAAATTTGCATCTTCATTGTATCTTAGTGCTTATATTATAGTGCATTTCGGCAAACAAGACAAGCATTGGCGGAATATTGTTATATTTTACACAACAAATAAATTCAAAATTTATTTCAAAAAACAACCCCCGTGGAGGCTTGCGGAGCTATTTCCGTGGTGATATAGTCGGTCTTAAGAAGGTATCCAACCTTTTTGTGTTTTCTCCTTTATAGCGGCAGGCTGCGGAGTCGCTCCCGCAGCCTGCCCACACCTTTTTTGCCGGCAGTCGTCTAGTAAAGACGGCTGCCGACTTTTTTAGCTTTTAACAGCAATTCAGTTTTTCAAATTCCCGCCGCAAAGTGTCCAAAGCCTTCTTCTCAATGCGGGATACAT
>JAVVZC010000217.1:0-2263 GCA_036650755.1 Oscillospiraceae bacterium | reverse complement strand
TTGGGGGCTGGAAATTTAAAATTGGGCGGTAAATATTTTGGAGGGTTTTATGGGAATTTTTAAACGAAGCAGGGGGCGTAGCTCGGGGATTTCTACGCAAATTCGGGCGGTGGAGCAGCATCCTTTTGGGGTTTTGGACAGCTATGTGCCTTTGGGGGGCGGGGACACTCGGCTTTATCGGGCTATTCGTGAGGCTGTGCCGGTTTTGGACGCGGCTATTATGAAGCTTATCCGTTTGATTGGGGGATTTTCTGTTGAGTGCGATGATGAAATTAGTGGGGTCGGGCTTAATGAGTTTTTGCGCACGGTTAATGTGGGGCGTTCTCAACGGGGGATTAACGCGTTTTTGGACAATTATTTGGACTCCTTATTTACCTGCGGTCGTGCCATCGGGGAGATTGTTACCGACGGTAATCGGGAAATTGCCGCTTTGATTTGCGGGAATGTTTGCGATGTGCAGGTTCGGGAGGGGAATACGCCTCTTGATTTTGTGCTTTGCGGTCGGGGTGAGGGCGGGATGTTTGAGGCGCTGCCTTATCAGGATTTGCTGCTTTTTACGCCCTTTAATCCTGAGGCGGACTCGCCTTACGGGGTTTCGCTTATGCGGAGTATGCCGTTTTTGACGGAGATTTTGCTTAAGATTTACAACTCTATCGGCATTAACTGGGATCGTGCGGGCAATGTGCGTTTTGCCGTTGTTTACAAGCCCCAAGGGGACATTATGGACAAGGCTTACGCCGGGGAGCGCTCGGAGCAGATTGCTCGGGAGTGGAGCGCTGCCATGCAGAGCGGGAAGAACGGAAATGTTCGGGATTTTGTTGCTGTGGGCGATGTTGACATTAAGGTTATCGGCGCGGACAACCAGATTTTGGACAGTGAGGTGCCTGTGCGTCAGATTTTGGAGCAGCTTATTTCCCGCACCGGTATTCCGCCCTTTATGCTGGGGCTGAACTGGTCATCTACCGAGAGAATGTCCGCCCAGCAGGCGGATCTTATGACAAGTGAGCTTGACGCTATTCGGCGCACGCTGAACCCTGTTATTGAGCGGATTTGTGACCTTTGGCTGCGGATGCACGGTCGAAGCTGCGGCTTTGAAATTTGCTGGGAGCCTATCAATTTGCAGGACGAGGTTGAGGAGGCTAAGGCGGCGCTTTACATCGCACAGGCGGAGAAAGTTTCCCTAGGGGATAGTTCTGACGGAAAAATCGCGGTATCAGATACTAAAGGCATCGGCACCGAGACTTTGGGACAGGCTTAAATTTTATTTTTGGAGGCAGAAAATTTTGAAAATTTACAAGGCGGGCTGCGCTAACGCGGCGGCTCTTGACACTGACGCCGAGCTTTCGGCTATCAACGCTTTTGCCAAAACGGAGCTTTTGGCGGAGCAGATTTACACCTTTTCCGTGGGGCTTTGCGACAATGAGGTGGACAGAGATTTTGAGCGTTTTTCCGATGAGGCGCTGCTTGAGCTTTCGGAGCTTTTTGTGGGCAGAACCGGAATTTTTGACCACGAGTGGAAGGCGGCTAACCAAACTGCAAGAATTTATCGCACCGAGCTTGTTAAAAGTGAGGGCATTTTGAACAGTTTGGGGCAGGATTATCGGGTTTTGAAGGGCTATGCCTACATGCTGAGAAGTGAGAAAAACGCTGAGCTGATTTCGGAGATTGAGGCGGGGATTAAAAAGGAAACCAGCGTGGGTTGCAGCGTTAATCGCCGGGTTTGCTCCATCTGCGGTGAGGAAATTCGACCCGGCGGCTGCGGGCACGTGCCCGGTCGGGAATATGACGGAAAGCTTTGCTTTGTGGAGCTTTTTGATGCTAAGGACGCCTATGAATGGAGCTTTGTTGCCGTTCCGGCACAGAGGGCTGCGGGGGTTATTAAGCGATTTGGGGAGGCTTCTTCTCTGAAGGGCTTTGTTCAAAGCGAGGAGGGGCAAAGGTTTGCTTCGGAGCTTGAGGCTTTGGAGAAGGACGCCGCTTTGGGACAGGAGTATCGGGGCGTTTTGCGAACCGAGGTTTTGCGCTTGGGGCTGCTTTTTGACCGAAAGCTTTTCGATGCGCTTCGGGACAGCACTAAGCTTATGGGGGCTTCCGAGCTTTTGGGGCTTAAGGAGGTTTTTGAGAAGCGGCTGGAGGAAAAGCTGCCAATGAGGACCCAGCTTCCGGGGCGGGGCGAGACGGTTTCCTTTGACGGGGAGTCTTATAGGGTGTAGGTCGCTTCGCTCCCAAAACTTGTGCCTTCGGCACGAGTTTTGATTAAGGG
>JAVVZC010000216.1:0-2313 GCA_036650755.1 Oscillospiraceae bacterium | reverse complement strand
AAGTGGACGTGGCTGTTGATGTGGTCAATGCAGAAGCAGTGGTAGCCGCCGCATTTTGAGCAAAAGCGGAATTCAAGCCCCGGATTGTCGGTGTCGGTTCTGCCGCAGACCTCGCATTTGCGGGTGTAGGGGCGCTTTGCCTGCTGGCGATTGTATTTTTTTGCCGCCTGCTTGAAGTTGACGGTTTTGCTTTTTTGTCGGAGGGTAGAGGGGCGGATAAGGTCAAAGAGCCAGCCGCCGCAAAATACAAGGTAGTTAAGCACAGCAACAAGGGGCAGGAAGCTGATAAGCCCCATGCCGTCCATTAGCATGCGAACAATGGAGAAAGCGAAATAAACTCCGTCCAAAATTCCCAGCCATTTCATTTTTATGGGGATAATGAAGAACAGCAGCACAACGGTGTCGGGGTAAAGGGTGGCAAAGGCGAGGAACATGGAGAGGTTGATATAGGAGGCGCTGATGCCAAAGCGCATGCCTGTTGTGAGCCAAACGATGGTGCCGAAAAGGATGTTGAACAGCATTCCGCCGATGTAGTAGATGGTGAATTTTCCGGGACCCCATTGTCTTTCGAGGGTGCTGCCGATGAAATAATAGAAATACAGCTCCAGCAGCAGGAAAATGCCTCTGTTTGTGGGGACGAGGACAAAGGTGAAAAGCCGCCAAATTTGACCGCCGGTAAAGATTTTTTGGGCGTCAAAGGCAAGGGTTGCCATAAGGATGTTATTGGTGTCCATCATGCCGAAAAGCCAGACAACAGCGTTGCCGATGACGATGAACAGCATAAGGTTTTGGATGCCGAAGCGTGGGTGCGTGCCGCAAAAGCGGTCAACCCGGCGCATGATACTTTTCATTAAACAAGTTCCTCCGATTGGTTTTGTAAATCCAGTCAATATTTAAATGATACCCTTTTTGCGGGGGCTTGTCTATGTAATTTTTGTTAATTCCAAAGCTTTGGGCATATTAGTTTTAAACTCTCCCCGCCCCGCTTTTACCCAAAAGCACAAAAAAATACAAAATGCAAGAATATTACACTTTAAGTCTTTGTAAATGTGTGATATTATAAAACCGTATATGTATATATGTAAATTATTACGACAATTAAGTGAGGACAAATATAATGACCGGACAAATAAAAAACAGAGTATTCACCTCGGAGTCCGTTACCGAAGGTCATCCCGATAAAATGTGCGACCAAATCGCCGACGCGGTTTTGGACGAAATTCTTGCCAAGGACAAGTCCGCAAGAGTTGCCTGCGAGTGCATTGCAACCACAGGCATGGTTTCGGTTTTTGGCGAAATCACCACCAACTGCTATGTTGACATTCCCGCCCTTGTGCGGAAAACCGTGGGCGAAATCGGCTACGACCGCCCCGAATATGGCTTTGACTGCAAGACCTGCGCCGTGCTCACCTCCATCGACGAGCAAAGCCCGGACATCGCCTTGGGCGTTGACAAGGCTTTCGAAATCCGTGAGGGCGAAATGGCGGACGACGGCGAAAATGGCGCCGGCGATCAGGGCATGATGTTTGGCTTTGCCTGCGACGAAACAGCAGAGCTTATGCCCGCCCCCATCTCCATGGCACACAAGCTGGCACAGCAGCTTGCAAGGGTTCGGAAAAACGGTCAGCTTCCTTGGCTTCGCCCCGACGGGAAAACCCAAGTTTCCGTCCAATACGGCGAGGACGGCAGCATCGAAAGAATTCCCGCAATCGTGGTTTCCACCCAGCACGGCGAGGACGTCAGCATCAAGGATTTGCGTGAGGGCATTATGGACGCCGTAATCCGCCCCATCATCCCCGAAAACCTAATCGACCACGACACAAAGTTTTTCATAAACCCCACCGGACGCTTCGTAATCGGCGGCCCCGTGGGCGACTCCGGGCTTACCGGCAGAAAAATCATCGTTGACACCTATGGCGGCTATGCCTGCCACGGCGGCGGAAGCTTTTCGGGAAAAGACCC
The DNA here is from genome assembly GCA_036650755.1 of Oscillospiraceae bacterium. Classification (GTDB taxonomy): domain Bacteria; phylum Bacillota; class Clostridia; order Oscillospirales; family Oscillospiraceae; genus UBA2658. Next base: position 351 of record JAVVZC010000216.1, on the reverse strand, counting down.
CACAAAGGTTGACCGCAGTGCCGCCTACATGTCCCGCTATGTGGCAAAAAACATCGTAGCCGCAGGGCTTGCAAGGAGCTGTCACATCGAGCTTGCCTATGCCATCGGCGTTGCCCGCCCCGTCTCCGTTTTTGTGGATACTCAGGGCACGGGCACGGTTTCCGACCAAAAGCTTGCCCAAATCGTCAGCCAGTGCTTTGACCTTCGCCCCGCAAAAATCATCGCAAAGCTTGACCTGCTCCGCCCCATCTACCGTCAAACCGCCGCCTACGGACATTTCGGCCGTAGCGACCTTGACCTGCCTTGGGAGCGCACAGACATGGTTGAGGAGCTGCGCGACAGAGCAAAGTA
>JAVVZC010000215.1:0-2317 GCA_036650755.1 Oscillospiraceae bacterium | reverse complement strand
GGCTGTGTAGTTCTCTCCCAAACTGTCCAAGCGGATAAATCTCTCACTGTATGGTGGCTTGATTGCCGTGTGCTTCACGTTTCCATGTTTCACGGTGTAGCCGCTTTCTCTTAACGAGTCCAAAAACGTGGTGAAGTTTAGAGAGCGTGTTATAAGCCCATCAATATCTTGCCGAAGCTGCCCACGGATGGTGGGCTTTCCACCCTTTTCCGCCTTCCATTCCATATAATGCTTGCCTTTCCCTTGGGGCGTAATTACGGAAAGCTTGTGTTCCTCACACAGTCTGTCTGAAACAGCGCGCACCTTCTTGTAGTAGCTCTCCATGTTGGAACGATATTTCTTTCCGTCAGCAAAGGATACGGAATTCACAATCACATGATTGTGCAGATTGTGCTTGTTCAGATGCGTTCCTACCACAACCTCAAAGCGGTCTCCAAAAAGCTTGGTGGCAAATTCCATTCCAATTTGATGTGCCTGTTCCGGAGTTACCTCTCCCGGAGTAAATGACTGTATGAAATGATAGCCCAAAATACCGTCCGTCTTTTTCCACCGTTCCTTTGTCGCCTGCATATCTTCAAAGGCTGTATCCACCGATTGACAATTGATGGTATTTTCATAAAAACGCTTCTCCGTTTTGTCGGGATTTACCGCATATTCGATTGCCCCGTCAAGGGAAGTCTTTTGCTTGTTTACAACATATTCCACTGCATTGTTGAGTAGTGAGCGTATAACAAATACCTTTGTAATTGCCATGCTAATACTCCTTTAGCTTCGCCCAAATTTGTGCTTGCATGTCCAAAATTAGCCGTTGGTTTTCAACGGCAACGGCATTTTCATTATTCACCTTTCGTCCTATCTGATTTATGTTATTGGCAATACCGGACATTTGCCGCACAAGTTCTGTCCACTCTTCACGTGGTCTAGGCTTCATGAAGCTTCCCATAATGAGATTGCGGACAAATGGTTCCACACCCAAATCCACCAGCTCTGCCTGCTCCTGAAGGTGTTCGCGCTCCGCACCCGTCAGGCGAACAGTTATCTTTTGGTTTCTTACTTTCATTATATTTTCTCCTTTTCTCGTGCGCCAATGGCGCGGGGATATTAAGGGGATAACCCCTTAAAAAGCGTATTTTGCCGTCAAAATGCTATGCTTGCAAAAGTATTCGGGCGCCGAGCGTTCCGCCCTCCGCCCTGCCGCGTTCCGCTACCTTTCCGGCTCATTTTGAGTCCTCGCAGCCACGGCTTGCTGACAGTAAATGCCCTTTTGCAGCATCAGCCACTCATTGCAATCCTTTCCGCGCTCCGGGTACTTGATGGTCGCTCTCAGCGGTTCAAGTGCCGCCGCAATCGTCTGCGCCGCACTTCTTCCTGTGGCGTCATTGTCCAGCCTCAGAACGATGTTATTCAAATTCTCATATTTCTCAAGATAGGTTTTTAGCGCCACAGGAAGGCTTCCCACTACATCCTTTTCCTGCCGATATACTCCCCCGAGAGAAAGAACCGCCTCTTCCCGCCAGTTTTGCCCCAGCATTTTCTGCATGGTTAAATATGATAGAGCATCAATTGCGCACTCAAAAACATTAAGCGTTTTGCCTGAAGCTTCCGGTGCAATAGAAAAGCAGAACGCCTTGTCGCTGCCTTCAACTTCCCGTATGAAACGTCTTTCGGGAAGAGTCCCCCTAAGGGTTGCGTATTTTGGTTTTTCGCAATCGTAGCCAACGAAAACAGCGTTGTGATACTGTGCCTCCTCATAGAGCCTTCCGCTCTGAAAACAGTAGTCGAGGATTTCCATATCAATTCCCCTGCTGAGCAGGTAGGCGGTGACTCGCTTGTTATTTGCTGCGCGATTGGGTAGCTCAAACTCCGACTTTTCATTTGACACAGGTCTTGGCGAAGGATAAGGCTGTCTTGAAGATGAAGTGCTGCACTGCTGATTTACCAACTGCACAGCTTCGGGAAAGCCCATGTTTTTGACCTTAATCAGATACTCCAGTGCATTGGTTCCTCCCAATTTATCATGGGACCACCAGCACCATTTACCGTTGGAAATTTTCAGGCTACTGTGGCTTTTCAATTGGTATGCGTCGCTACCATTAACGCGAACAAGCTCCTCGGGGCTGTATTGCTGTAAGAAGCTCAGAAGGTCCGGGTTTCTAGCTTGTTCAATTTCTTTTTTGGATACATATGGCATATTTTCTCCTCCTAATATTGACGCCCCTCCGAAAATCGGAGGGGCGCTTTTGCAGTATTACTTATTATGATTCTCCCGTAAAGTCGTCCTCGTACATATTGCCTTTTATGGTTATTGTGTTTGTTG
>JAVVZC010000214.1:0-2321 GCA_036650755.1 Oscillospiraceae bacterium | reverse complement strand
AATAGTGAATTTCCAAAAATTTTCCATACTCAACAAACAATTGTAAAATAAGCCAAATAATCTTGTTGCAAATGTCCCTTCCAGCGTGTATAATTGTGCTATATTGGGTTTCAAAAAAGTTACTTATATGGCAAAACAACCAAAAAAATCAAATAAGGAGACTCTACCTCATGAGCTATGCAATCAAGAACATCCGAAATATTTGCCTTCTAGGACACGGCGGCAACGGAAAAACCAGCCTTGCCGAAAGTATTCTGTTTATGACCGGTTCTACCGACAGACTTGGAAAAGTATCTGACGGCACCACCGTTTCCGACTTTGATCCCGAGGAAATCCGTCGTAAAATCTCCATTGCCGATTCTGCTTTGTTCTGCGAGCACAAGGGCGTTAAAATAAATATAATCGACACACCGGGTTACTTCGACTTTGTTGGCGAAGTCAATCAGGCGCTTCGCGTTGCGGATGCAGGCATTCTTGTTTGCTCTGCCAAGGACGGCGTTAACGTTGGCGCCGAAAAAGCTTGGAAGCTTCTTAACGACGCCAACAAGCCCCGCGCTGTATTCATCTCCAAAACCGATGAGGAAAACGCAAACTACGAAACCGCTTTCGCCTCCCTGCGCGAAAAATTCGGCATCACGGTTTGCCCCATGATCGCCCCCATTATGGACGGCGAAAAAATCTCCGGTCTTATCGACGTCGCCACCAAAAAAGCCTATGGCCACGACAAGGACCACAACCGCATCGAAATTCCCGTCCCCGACAACATGAAGGACACCCTCGCCTCTCTCTACAAAACCCTTGCGGAGAGCATCGCCGAAACCAGCGAGGAGCTTATGGACAAATACTTCGACGGTGTTGATTTCACCGCCGACGAAATTAACCTTGCCCTTGGCGACGGTCTGCGCGACTGCTCCATCTGCCCTGTTTTCTGCGGCAGTGCCATCTCCGGCTTGGGCGTTCGCCTTTTGCTTGACGCTATCATCAGCTTCTTCCCCTATCCCCAAGAAAACGGCGAGCGTGTCACAGAGGACGGCAAAACCTCTGCCATCGTCTACAAAACTGTTTCCGACCAATACGGCAAATTTAACCTATTCAAAGTCGTTTCCGGCACCTTCCGCAACGACATGACCCTTATCAACCCCCGCACCGGCACCATGGAAAAAATCGGTCACATCTATTCCATGCAGGGCAAGAAAAATATCGAGGTTACAGAAATCGGCTGCGGAGACTTCGGCGCTGTTTCAAAGCTCACCGACACCAAAACCGGCGACACACTCTGCGACCCCAAGCTCAATAAGGCAGTTCCCGGCATCGTTTTCACCCCGCCCTGCTACGCCATGGCAATCTCCCCAAAAACCAAGGGGCAGGAGGACAAAATCGCCGCCGGGCTGAACCGCCTTGCGGACGAGGACCCCACCTTTACCATCGTGAACAACGCGGAAACCCACCAAATGGTCATTTCCGGCGCCGGCGACATCCATATCGACGTTCTCTGCTCCAAGCTGAAAAATAAATTCGGCGTTGAAGTTGAGCTTTCCCCCGCCAGAGTTCCCTACCGTGAAAAAATCCGCAAAACCGTTAAGGTTCAGGGTCGCCACAAAAAGCAGTCCGGCGGTCACGGTCAGTTCGGCGACGTTTGGATTGAGTTTGCTCCTCAGGACGAAACCGAGGACCTGATTTTCGAGGAAAAAATCTTCGGCGGCAGCGTCCCGAAAAACTTCCACCCCGCAGTCGAAAAAGGTCTGCGTGACAGCATCGGTCGCGGCGTTCTTGCCGGCTATCCCGTGGTTTTCCTCCGCGCAACCTTGGTTGACGGCTCCTACCACGAGGTCGACTCCTCCGAAATGGCGTTCAAAACCGCAGCCAGCCTTGCCTTTAAGGCGGGTCTGCCCCTTGCAAACCCCGTAATTTTGGAGCCAATCGGCGCACTTCGGGTCACCATTCCCGACACCTACATGGGCGACATTATGTCCGACCTTAGCAAGCGCCGCGGCAGCCCCATGGGCATGAGCGCGGAAAACGGCCTCCAAATCGTTGAGGCGGAGGTTCCAATGGCGGAAATGTCCAGCTATGCCATCGACCTGCGCTCCATGACCCAAGGTCGCGGCAGCTTCACCCTTGAATTTGTCCGCTACGAGGAAACTCCTCTCCCCATCCAGCAAAAAATCATCGAGGAAGCCAAGGCAATCGCCGAAGCCCAAAACGCCTAAGCTGTTTTGCGCCCCAACGAATAAAAAAACGCCTTTACAATAAAGGCACGGCAACCTTTAACTTTTAACAAAAGCCGCAGGAAACGAACAATTTCCTGCGGCTTTTTCCTG
>JAVVZC010000213.1:0-2325 GCA_036650755.1 Oscillospiraceae bacterium | reverse complement strand
GAATATTCGGTCTATAACTTCGATAAGCTGAACACCGCCGAGGGTCACCCCGCCCGTGACAGACAGGACACCTTTTATTTTGACGATGAGGACAGCCTCCTGCTTCGCACACAAACCTCCCCCGTTCAGGCGCGGGTCATGGAAACCCAGCCCCTGCCCATCCGCATAATCTCCCCGGGCAGAGTTTACCGCAAAGACGAGGTGGACGCCACCCACAGCCCCATGTTCCACCAGTTTGAGGGTCTTGTGGTCGATAAGGGCATCACCATGGGCGACCTTAAGGGCACCCTTAACACCCTTTTAAAAACCCTTTACGGCGAGGACACCGTCACCCGCTTCCGTCCCCACCACTTCCCCTTCACAGAACCCTCCTGCGAGGTTGACGTTCAGTGCTTTGAGTGCGGCGGAAAAGGCTGCCGTGTCTGCAAGGGCGAGGGCTGGATTGAGCTTTTGGGCGCCGGCATGGTTCACCCAAAGGTGCTGGAAAATTGCGGAATTGACAGCAGCATCTATTCCGGCTTTGCCTTTGGCATCGGTGTTGAGCGCATGGCAATGCGCCGCTTTAACATCAACGACCTGCGCCTAATCTACGAAAACGACCTCCGCTTCCTTAGCCAGTTTTAGCAGCGCCGTTTTCACAATCAAAAAAGATAACACACCGAAAGGATTGAAAATATAATGAAGCTTTCAAGACAGTGGCTCTCGGAATTCACCTCCATCAACGCCACCGATAAAGAATATTGCGACGCCATGACACTTTCCGGCTCAAAGGTTGAGGGCTGGGAGGTCACGGGAGACGAAATCTCCAAGGTTGTGGTCGGACGCGTCCTAAAAATGTCCCGCCACGAAAATTCCGACCATATGTTCATTTGCTCCATCGACGTTGGCGCGGCCGAACCCCTGACCATCGTAACCGGCGCACAGAACGTCAGCGAGGGCGACCTTGTCCCCGTGGCTCAGGACGGCTCCACCCTCCCCGGCGGTGTCACCATCCGCACAGGCGAGCTTCGTGGCGTTGTTTCCGCCGGAATGCTCTGCTCCTTAAAAGAACTGGGGCTTGACCACCACGACTTCCCCTACGCCATTGAGGACGGCATCTTCATCCTCCAAGAGCCCTGCAAGGTGGGCGACGACATCAAAAAAGTCGTGGGCTTTGGCGACAGCGTTGTGGAGTTTGAAATCACCAACAACCGTGCCGACTGCCTTTCCGTCATCGGTCTTGCCCGTGAGAGCGCCGCAACCTTCAACACGGAGCTAAAGCTTGCAAAGCCCGTAGTCAAGGGCGGAGCCGGCAACATTTCCGAACACCTGACCGTGGAAATTGCGGAGCCTGCCCTCTGCCCCCGCTACACCGCAAAAATGGTCAAAAACATCAAGGTCGGTCCCTCTCCCCTTTGGATGCGTCAAAGACTTCGTGCCTCGGGCATCCGCCCCATCAGCAATATTGTTGATATCACAAACTATGTTATGCTGGAATACGGTCAGCCTATGCACGCCTTTGACTATTCCTGCGTAAAAGGCAACAAAATAATAGTGCGCCGTGCCACCGAAAACGAAACTCTGAGCACCTTGGACGGCAAGCCCCGTGAGCTTAGCCCCGGAATGCTTGTCATTGCGGACGAGCACGACCCCATCGCCCTTGCCGGCGTTATGGGCGGCGGCAACAGCGAAATAACCGACAAAACCAACACCATCGTTTTCGAGTCCGCAAACTTTAACGGCACCTCCATCCGCAAAACCGCAATAGCTCTCGGAATGCGCACAGACGCCTCCGGTCGCTACGAAAAGGGGCTTGACCCCATGAACACCGTCCCCGCCGTTGAGCGTGCCTGTGAGCTTATCGAGCTTCTGGGAGCCGGCGAGGTTTTGGATGGTCACATTGATGTTGTGGCGGTTTCCCCAAAGGAGGTTCGTCTGCCTTTGGAGCCGGAGCGTGTCAACGCACTTTTGGGCACCGATATTTCCCGCGAATTCATGGTCAAGGTTCTTGAAAAGCTTGATTTCACAATGGACGGCAACACAATCTGCGTGCCCTCCTTCCGCTCCGATATCGCCCATTTTGCCGACATTGCGGAGGAGGTCGCCCGCTTCTACGGCTACGACAAAATCGAGCCCACCCCCTTTAACTGCAAGGCGCTTCGCGGCGGCTACACCCCCAAGCAAAAGTTTGAGCAAAGCGTCAGCTCCATCTGCCGCGGCATGGGCTATTATGAAGTCATCAGCTATTCCTTTGGCAGCAAATCCGCTTGGGACAAAATCAGGCTTCCCGAAAACAGCCCCCTGCGCCACGCCTTTGTCATCCAAAACCCCCTTGGCGAGGACACC
>JAVVZC010000212.1:0-2359 GCA_036650755.1 Oscillospiraceae bacterium | reverse complement strand
GCCGTCCGCCGCATGGGTCAAATTGTTCGGGAAACCGCGGAGCTGACAAATGGCTTCGGCTGTGCAAAGCTGGTGGTTTTTTGCAACGCTGTTGAGGATAACCCCTTTATGGCGGGCGCTTTCCACGGCGTTGGCGAGCCGGAATGCGTCATAAACGTTGGCGTTTCGGGCCCCGGCGTTGTCTATGAGGCGCTAAAATCCGTCAAGGGTCAGCCCCTTAATCTGGTGGCGGAAACCATCAAAAACACCGCCTTCCGCATCACGCGGGTGGGTCAATTGGTGGCGCAGGAGGCTTCAAGCAGGCTGAATGTTCCCTTCGGAATTGTGGATTTATCCCTTGCGCCCACCCCCGCAATCGGTGACAGCGTCGCCGATATTTTGGAGGAAATGGGGCTTTCCAGCGTTGGCGCCCCCGGCACAACAGCAGCCCTTGCTCTGCTCAACGACGCCGTTAAAAAAGGCGGCGTGATGGCTTCCGGCAATGTGGGCGGGCTTTCCGGCGCTTTCATCCCCGTTTCCGAGGACGCGGGCATGATTGCGGCGGCAAAGGCGGGTCACCTAACCATCGAAAAGCTGGAGGCAATGACCTGCGTTTGCTCCGTTGGGCTTGACATGATTGCAATTCCCGGCGACACCTCGGCGGAAACAATCTCCGCCGTAATCGCGGACGAAGCCGCCATCGGCATGGTAAACTGCAAAACAACCGCCGTGCGCCTTATCCCCGCCATCGGAAAAAAGGTCGGTGACATCATCGACTTCGGCGGACTTTTGGGCACAGCGCCCATCATGCCCGTGAACACCTGCTCACCCGCCGAATTTATCGCCCGAGGCGGCAGAATTCCCGCACCTCTGCACAGCCTCAAAAACTAGAATTAGGCGGAGCCTTCCGCCGCCGTTTTGAATTTGGAGAACAAATGGAACAACAAAAACTGGACCGCATCAACGAGCTTGCCCGCCTTGCAAAACAGGGTGATTTATCCAATGAGGAGATTTCAGAACGTGAAATTCTCCGAAAAGAATATATTGCCGAGTGGCGTCGGGGCGCAACAGCCACCTTGGACAACACCTATATAGTTGACGCCCAAGGCAACAAGCGGAAGCTGAACAAAAAATAATCCCACAAACCGATATTAGTTTCGCCCCTAAGCCACGGCTTTTCGGCGGAAAAATATAATAAACCCACATAGCTGCCAGCTATGGAGAAGGAGAAAAAAATGCTTAAAAACACAGAAAAAACCATGGACAAGGTAGTCGGGCTCTGCAAAAATCGGGGCTTCGTCTACTCCGGCTCAGAAATTTACGGCGGGCTTGCCAACACTTGGGACTACGGCCCCCTAGGCGTTGAGCTGAAAAACAACGTAAAAAAAGCTTGGTGGAAGAAATTCGTCCAAGAAAACCCCTACAACGTGGGGCTGGACTCCGCCATACTTATGAACCCCCAGGTTTGGGTGGCGTCCGGTCACGTCACCACCTTTAACGACCCCCTAATCGACTGCAAATCCTGCAAAATGCGGCACCGTGCCGACAAGCTCATCGAAAACTGGCTCCACGAAAACCAGCGGGAGGACGTTAACGTTGAGGGCATGACAAACGACGAAATGGTCGCCTTTATCCGTGAAAATTCCATCCCCTGCCCCGGCTGCGGCAAAAGCGACTTTACCGATATCCGCAAATTTAACCTGATGTTCAAAACCCATCAGGGCGTCACCGAGGACAACACCACAGAGGTCTATCTTCGCCCGGAAACCGCCCAAGGCATTTTTGTAAACTTCAAAAACATTCAGCGCACCACCCGCCGCAAAATCCCCTTTGGCGTCTGCCAAGTGGGCAAAAGCTTCCGCAACGAAATCACTCCGGGCAACTTCACCTTCCGCACCCGTGAGTTTGAACAGATGGAGCTGGAATTTTTCTGCGAGCCGGGCACCGACCTTGAATGGTTCGAATATTGGCGCACATATTGCCACGAGTGGCTCTTAAATCTTGGAATGCGGGACGAAAACCTTCGCCTGCGCGACCACGAAAAAGAGGAGCTTTCCTTCTACTCAAAGGCGACCACCGACTTTGAATTCATGTTCCCCTTTGGCTGGGGCGAGCTTTGGGGCGTTGCCGACCGCACCGACTACGACCTTACACAGCACGAAAAAGTATCCGGTCAGGATATGAAGTTCTACGATCAGGATAAAAACGAGCACTATGTCCCCTATGTTGTGGAGCCCTCCTTGGGCGCCGACCGTGTAACTCTTGCGTTTTTGGTTGAAGCCTATGACGAAGAAGTCGTGGGTCAGGATAAGGACGGCAAGGACGATATCCGCGTTGTGCTTCACCTGCACCCCGCCTTGGCGCCCATAAAATGCGCCGT
>JAVVZC010000211.1:0-2380 GCA_036650755.1 Oscillospiraceae bacterium | reverse complement strand
CCTCGGCTGATAATATCCTTAATAAACTCCGGGAACGGCTGCGTAGCATAGCTCTCATTTTTCGTGATATTGGTGATAATCCCGCTGTCAAAATCAATCGCCACCTCATCGCCCTCGTCAATGCTTTCGGCGGCTTTATCGCTCTCTAGGATAGAAAGCCCTATATTTATCGCGTTACGGTAGAATATTCTTGCGAAGCTCTTGGCAATCACGCAGGAAATTCCGCTTGCCTTGATGGCAATTGGCGCGTGCTCTCGGGAGGAGCCACAGCCGAAATTTATGCCCGCCACCATGATATCCCCGGGACGGACTCGGGAGACAAAGCTTTTGTCAATGTCCTCCATGCAGTGCTCGGCAAGCTTTTCGGGCTGGGAAACCGCCAAATATCTGGCGGGGATTATTACGTCCGTGTCGATGTGGTTGCCGTATTTTATTGCCTTTCCCTCTGCCTTCATGCCTCCATTACCTCCCTTGGATGTGTTATCTGCCCTTTTATTGCGCTTGCGGCGGCGACTGCCGGTGAGGCGAGAAAAACCCGACTCTCAACGTGACCCATCCGCCCCACAAAGTTTCGGTTTGTGGTGGAAACAGCCACCTCGCCCGCCGCCAAAACGCCCATATGCCCGCCAAGGCAGGGGCCGCAGGTGGGTGTTGAAACTATGCAGCCCGCCTCCATGAAAATTTTTGTGTAGCCCCGCTCAATGCACTCCAAATAAATTTTTGGTGTGGAGGGGATGACGATGCAGCGCAGTCCTTTTTTGATGTGTCTGCCGGAAAAAATTTCCGCCGCCGCCGCCATATCCTCAATATTTCCGTTGGTGCAGGAGCCGATAACCACCTGATCCACGGCGATATCTCCGCCCTCGGTGGCGGGATGGGCGTTTTCCGGCAGGTGAGGCCATGCCACGGTGCAGGGAATTTGCCCAAGGTCAAGGTCGATTACACGGCTGTATTCCGCGTCGGCATCCGCCGAAAATTCAGACCAGCTTCGCTCACAGCGCCCCGCCATATAGGCGCGGGTAGTATCGTCAACGGCGAATATTCCGTTCTTTGCACCGCATTCAATCGCCATATTGGAGATTGTGAGCCTGTCGCTCATGGTCAAATCGGAAAGCCCCTCCCCGGAAAATTCAAGAGATTGATACAGCGCGCCGTCAACTCCCAGCATACCGATTAGGTGCAAAATCACGTCCTTGCCGCTGACCCACTTGCCTTTTTTGCCCAGCAGATTGATTTTTATTGCGGCGGGAACCTTGAACCAAGCTTCCCCTGTTGCCATTGCCGCCGCCATGTCGGTGGAGCCCACGCCTGTTGAAAACGCGCCCAGCGCACCATAGGTGCAGGTGTGGCTGTCCGCGCCGATGGCGGCTTCGCCGGGGGCAATCAGCCCCTTTTCGGGGATTAGCGCGTGCTCAACGCCCATTTCGCCCACATCGTAAAAGTGGGGCAGGTCAAAGCGCTTTGCGAAGCTGCGGCACTTTTGACAGTTTGTGGCGGCGTTAATGTCCTTGTTGGGTGCGAAATGATCCATAACAAGGGCAATTCGGGGTGTGCCCGAAAGGGCTTTGAAGCCCGCCTTTTCAAATTCGTTAATCGCCACAGGGGCGGTGATGTCGTTGCCAAGTACAAGATCCAGCTTTGCCATTATGAGCTGTCCCGGAAAAACCGAGGGCAAACCCGCGTGGGCGGCAAGGATTTTTTGTGTCATGGTCATGCCCATTGCTTTTGCTCCTTTTTTATGCGCTGTGGGGGACTTATTCCCCCGCCACAATTTTGTTTATGCCGTTCATATAGGCGCGGATTGCGGACTCGATTACGTCGGTGGAAAGCCCACAGCCGGTGTATAGCACGCCCTTGCGCCGCAGCTTTACAACCGCCTCGCCCATTGCGTCCTCGCCGTCGGTGACAGCCTTAAGGCTGAAGCTTTCCAGCGAAAGCTCAAGCCCCGTGATGCGGTCAATCGCCTTGAACGCCGCGTCGATGGGTCCTGCGCCGATTGCGACCTCCTCGCTGAGGCTGTCGTCCTTTTTGATTTTTATGCAGGCGGTGTTTGTGACGCCGCTGCCCGCCGTGACCACGTGGGAAACAAGCTCATAGGTGGGCGCAACGCCCCGAGAGCTTTGCAGTGCCAGCGCTTCCAAATCCAAATCCGTAAGGTTTTTCTTTTTGTCCGCCATGGTTTTAAAGCGGACAAAAAGCTCGTCAAGCTGGGCGTCCGTGAACTCATAGCCCAAGGTTTTCAGGCGGTCACGAAGGGCGTGCTTGCCGGAATGCTTGCCCAGCACCATGGTGTTTTGGGGAATTCCCACATCCGTGGAGCGCATGATTTCATAGGTCAGCGCGTTATTTATAACGCCGTGCTGATGAATTCCGCTCTCGT
>JAVVZC010000210.1:0-2398 GCA_036650755.1 Oscillospiraceae bacterium | reverse complement strand
AGGCATTTGTTCATGGAGGTGCCCATGTGGATGCGACCATTTGAGAAGGGAGGGCCGTCGTGAAGGATGAAGCGGGGCTTGCCCTCGTTTCGGGCAATCATTTTGTGGTAGATGTCGTCATCGTACCAAGTTTTTAGCATATCCGGCTCACGGGTGGGCAGTGCCGCACGCATGGCGAAATCGGTTTTGGGGAGGTTAACGGTTTTGTTGTAGTCCTGAGACATTTTATGGTTGGCTCCAATCTGAGTATTTGTAGCGTGAGAATGAGAAAAGCTTCAATATGCAGTCGGGGCGGTACTATTATGCCCCGCCCCGACAGTATTGTTGTGAAGTTTGAGTGTCCGCCGAATTATTTGCCGAAGTGGAGGCTGTCAATGTTGACGCCCTTGCCGGTCGCGCCGGTTCCGGAGAACATGCGGGTGGGCTCGTCGGTAAAGTTGTTGAGAATGTCGGCAGAGTCTGTGACTGTGCGGCGAATTTCCTCGCCGGCGTCAGGGGTTTCGTTCAGGCGCTCAACGGAGTTTTCGATGCTGCGGACGGTGTCCTCAACAGTGGGCGCGGGAGCGGGAGCGACGGCTGCGGGGGCAAAATCTTCAAGGCTCATGCCCTCAAAGCCCTCGAAAAGCGCCAGCTGCTTTGTGCAGAGCAGGCGGATGTTTTCGATAAATTGGGCGCTGGAACGGCGGGCTTCAAGGAGCTTTGCTTCCTCCAAAGCGCGCTGGGTGTAGGCTTCACGGGTGATGCGCTCCGCCTCGTTGTGGGCGTCCGTGAGGGCAAGGTCGCATTTGTCCCGAGTTTCCTGTTCGATTTGAGCGCTCAGCTTTTGGGCGGAGAGCAGGGTGAGGCGCATGGAGTCCTCAGTGGAGCGGTATTCCTCGATTTTTTCCACAAGAACCTTCATTTTGCTTTTTAGGACCATGTTTTCCTTGGCAATTGCCGCATAGCTGCCGGCTGCCTCCTCAAGAAAATCATCGACGGCTCCCATATCGTATCCGCCAAAAATTGCTCTTTCGAAGGTTTTTTCTCTGATGTTTTGAGGTGTAAGCATATCCACAAGACCTTTCTGTTTGATAATAGGGAAGCGCGGGGTTGCTATTTGTAAAGACCGCTGCTTTCCAACTCGTCGATGAGGTCGCCCATGACATCCACGTTATAGGGGGTGATGAGGTAGGTATTTGAGGCGATTTTTTTTATTTTGCCGTCAAGAGCGTAGGCGACGCCGCTTAAAAAGTCGATAAGGCGGCGGGCAGTGTCCTTGCCGGTTTGCTCCAAATTCATGACCACGGGACGTTTTTCCCGAAGGTGGTCGGCGATTTCCGCCGCGGTTTCGAAACGCTCGGGCTTGACCAAAACCACCTGAACCTGAGAATTGGGGTTAAGGTTAATGACCTTGTCCCGACGCTGGGGGACGCTTGTCCTTGGCTGGTCGTAGTCGGAAAAGGGGTTGCGACGCTCTGCGGGTGCTTCGTATTTGCGAGGGGCTTCTGCCGCGGGAACCCGGGTTTCTGCCGGGGCTTCGGGCATTTCTTCTGCAAAATCGTCGTATTCGTCGCCGCTATAAGGACGGGTGAGCTTCTTAAGCTCGTCTAACAGACCCATTATGTTTCCTCCTGAAATAGGTGAACAGCGCCAAAAATTGGGGAATAATCAGACCCCTGTGGCTGCCGTGTTGGGATATGTGCGAGCACCAAAAATCGCCGAACCGACACGAACCATGTTCGCGCCCTCGGCTATGGCTTCTTCGAAATCTCCGCTCATGCCCATAGATAAAAAATCCATGCTAACATTATCGTATTTTTTTGTTGAATTGTCAACAAAAAGCTGATACATATGGGCGAAATGTGCGCGGACCAAGGCTTTATTTTCCAAATTCGGCGGTATTGCCATAAGACCGCGTATTCGAAGGGCGGAAAAGTCGGAACAAGCTTCCAAAATGTGGGATAGTTCCTCCGGCGCCATGCCGGATTTTGCCGCCTCGCCGCCGATATTTATCTCCAAAAGCAGCTCCTGAACGATGCCCAAGGCATCGGCGCGGGCGTTGATTAGGGAGAGCAGCTCCAAGGAATGGACGGATTGGATAAGGTCGCAAACGCCCACCAGCTGCTTCACCTTGTTTTTTTGCAATTGACCGATGAAATGGAGTTTAGCGCCCGAATAGGCGTTTTGGGAATTTTTTTCCAGCAGCTCCTGAGCGCGGTTTTCCCCGCAGACTGTAATGCCGGCGGAAATTGCCTCCGCAACTCGGGCGGCGTCGTTTTGCTTTGTTGCGGCGACGAGGGTGATGTCCGAGGGGGAGCGGTGGGATTTTTCGGCTGCCGCGGCAATGCGGGAGAGGACGCTGTTTATGTTTTCGGAGATATCCATAGTGGGGTGAACCTTCTTCCGACTTTATTCGACT
>JAVVZC010000209.1:0-2421 GCA_036650755.1 Oscillospiraceae bacterium | reverse complement strand
TCGTCCAGCTCCACGAATTTGAATTCCCAAGAGCACCAAAGGATGATTTCCTCGGAAAATCTTGAAAGGTGCATCATTAAAATTGAGAGCACGTTCAGCAGCTCCAAGGCGTAGTCCCTGTCGGAAACGCCGTCGATGCTGTTTTGGGTGACGCGGGCAAAGCCCAGCTCCTTTGCCACAAAATCACGGTCGATGGGATAGGTTGTGGAGGTGAGCGCTCCGCTGCCCAGCGGGCATTCGTCCATTCGCGCGGCGCAGTCCTCAAGCCTTGTAAGGTCACGCATCAGCATGTTTGCATATGCCATCATGTAGTGGGCAAAGCTGGTGGGCTGGGCACGTTGAAGATGGGTGTAGGCGGGCATTATGACCTCTGTGTTTCGACGTGCCAGTTGCAAAATTGTTTCCAAAAGCTCCAAGCAAAGCTCCCGAAGCTCCGGGATTTCCTGTTTTAGGTAAAGGCGAAAATCCAGCGCAACCTGATCGTTGCGGCTGCGTGCCGTGTGGAGACGCTTGCCCGCGTCGCCAATTCTGCGGGTCAATTCGCCCTCGATTGCCATGTGGATATCCTCGGCGTCGTTGCCGAAGCTCAAGGTTCCGCCTTGGATTTCGTCCAAAATTTCGCCCAGCCCGGCGGCGATTTTTTCGGCGTCCTCCTTTGTGATGATGCCCTGCCGCGCCAGCATGGCGGAATGGGCAAGGCTCCCTGCGATATCCTGTTTGTACATACGAAAATCGAAGCTGATGCTGGCGTTTAGCTCGTCAACAAGAGCGTCGGTGTTTTTGTTAAAACGTCCTGACCAAAGTTTCATGGGTATACCTCGTTTAATTTGTTTTGGGAATAAATTTAGAACAGGGGCGCAAAAATCCGAAGCACGGAATCGAAAAGCCCGCCCATAACCTGACCGATTATGCCGGTTTTTCTTTCCTTGGGGCTGACCTCGTGGGAAACCTCAAAGGTTTTCAGCGCGTCTTTTTTTAGCTCTGAAATTGCCGCCTTGCATTGGTACATGAGCACGCCGCATTCAAAATGGAGATAAAGACTGCGGTAGTCCATGTTTATGGTGCCCACAATTGCAAGCTCGTCGTCGGAGACATAGCTTTTTGCGTGCATAAAGCCGGGGGTGTATTCGTAAATTCGGACGCCGGCTTTAAGGAGCGGGCCGTAATAGGAGCGGCTGAGACGATAGGCGATTTTTTTGTCGGGGATACCCGGCAAAACCATGCGCACGTCCACTCCCCTCTTTGCGGCGGAGCAAAGTGCAAATTGAAGCTCGTCGCTGGTGGCAAGATAGGGGGTGAAGATGTAAACGTAATCCTTCGCCTGCGCCAAAATGTCCAGATAGATGCTGAGCGAAACCGTTTCGCCGTCCAAAGGCGAGTCGCAGAAGGGCTGAACAAAGCCGTCCGCTTTTTGCTCTCCCGGGGCGGGGAGCTGGGGCTTAAATTTTGAAAAGTCCTTGTCGTCGTCGAAAAAGGCGTTCCACATTTCAAGGAACATAACGGTGAAGTTCCAAACCGCCTCGCCCTTAAGCATCACGCCCGTGTCCTTCCAGTGACCAAAGCGCATCCGCTGGTTGATATATTCGTCGGCAAGGTTAATGCCGCCCGTAAAGGCTGTGTTGCCGTCAATAATCATCATTTTTCGGTGGTCGCGATTGTTCATAACAAGTGAAATTATTGGGATTATGGGGTTGAAAACCAAGCACTTAATACCCATCTTTTGTATGGTTTTGTAGTAGTTCGCGGGGATTTTTTGGAGACAGCCCATGTCGTCATAGATAAGGCGCACGTCCACGCCCTCGGAGACCTTTTGGACCAAAATTTCCAAAATAGAGTCCCACATCTGACCTCTTTCGATGATGAAGTATTCCAAAAAGATGAACTTTTTCGCCTTTTTCAGTTCGTTTAGCATATCGGGAAATTGCAGGTCGCCAAGGGGGTGGTAGCTCAGCCCCGTGTTTTTCCAAATGGGGAAGCCGGCGTAGTCGGAGATGTAGCGTGACAGCCCGGCAACCCGTCCCGAAAGCTGCATTAGCTCCTTTTTGACGCTTTTGTCCTGTTGGAGACGAAGGGCATGACCCAAGCGCCCCTTTTCAAGGCGCAGGCGAAGCTTTAGGGCGGGGCGTTTTTCGCCCAAAAGCACATAAAGCAAGCCGCCGAAAAGCGGCACAAGCATAATTATTATAATCCAGCCCATTCGATAGGCGGGAACCTCGTCCTTGTGGATTACATACATGGCAATCAGGATGCTTAAAATCTTGAAAACAGTTGCAATCCAAGCCGCGTAATGAACCACCCTCAAGAAAAGGAGCGTCAGCCAAATGACTTCCGCCGCGATAAGAACTCCGGTGATGAACATACGGCTTGTGAGCATTTTGTAAAGCTTGTGAGTAATTGCCGCTCCCTCCCCTCAAGAACATT
>JAVVZC010000208.1:0-2431 GCA_036650755.1 Oscillospiraceae bacterium | reverse complement strand
TTGTCGGGGTCGATGTGCATGGTGACCATCTTGGGGGCGGTTTCCGCAAGCTCGGCGCGGGGCTCCGCAATGCAGGGAAGCATGATTTCGTCAAGGATTTGGATGCGGGCTTCGCCGGTGATTTCCAAAGCGTTTTTGATGACTTCATGGGTCAGACCGTCGTTTTTGAGGTCCATTTGGATGGCGGTGATGCCCTTCTTTGTGCCGGCGACTTTGAAGTCCATTTCGCCGTGGAAGTCCTCAACGCCTTGAATGTCGATAAAGGTGGTGAAGCGATCCTCATCGGTGATGAGTCCGCAGGAGATGCCTGCAACAGGGGCTTTGATGGGAACACCGGCGTCCATAAGGGCGAGGGTGCTGCCGCAGATGCTGCCCTGTGAGGTGCTGCCGTTTGAGGACATGACCTCGGAAACAAGGCGGATTGCATAGGGGAATTCTTCGATTGGGGGGATAACGGGCTCCAAAGCTTTTTCGGCAAGGGCACCGTGGCCGAATTCCCGGCGGTTTGTTGAACGGCTGGAACGGGCTTCACCAACGGAGTAGGAGGGGAAGTTGTAGTGGTGCATGAAGCGCTTGGAGTCTTCTTCCCAAATGGTGTCAAGCTTTTGAGCGGCGGAAAGGGTGTTCAGAGTGGCGACGGTGAGGACTTGGGTTTGTCCGCGGGTGAACAGTCCGGAGCCGTGAACCTTGGGGAGCAGACCGACTTCCGCGGCGAGGGGACGAATTTCGTTCATCGCTCTGCCGTCTACACGCTTGCCGGAAAGCAGCCATGCTTTGACGACTTTTTTCTGGATGCGGTAGAGGATTTCTTCCATATATTTGCCCATTTCGGGGAATTGCTCGCCATATTTTTCGGTGACCTTATCGACCCACTCGTTGACTCTTTCCTCGCGGATGTTCTTGTCGTCCGTGTCCATGCAGTATTCCATGCCGGACATTTCGTTGTTGCAGAGGGTTGCGAAAAGCTCATCGTCAAAGGCGGCGTGCTCGTAGGTGAATTTGGGTTTGCCAATTTCGCTGACCATGGTGTCGATAAGGTCCAAAACGGGCTGGAGTGCTTCGTGGGATTTGACAATGCCGTCGTACATCACATCGTCGGGGATTTGGTCGCCGCCGGCTTCAATCATGACAACCTTTTTGTGGGTTGCGGCAACGGTCAGGGTCATGCGGCTGGTTTCACGCTCTGCCTTGGTGGGGTTGACGAAGTAGTTTTCGCCGTCCCAACCCATTGCAAGACCTGCAAGAGGGCCGTTGAAGGGGATGTCGGAGATTGCGATTGCGGCGCCGGCACCAATCATTGCGGTGATTTCGGGCGCGCAGTCGTGGTCAACGGAAAGCACGGTGCAGGTGATGACAACGTCGTTGCGCAGGTCGGAGGGGAACAGGGGGCGCATGGGACGGTCAATCATGCGGGAGGCGAGAACAGCGGGGAGAGAGGGGCGGGATTCGCGGCGCATGAAGCTGCCGGGAATGCGGCCGACTGCATAGAGTTTTTCCTCAAAGTCAACGGAGAGAGGGAAAAAGTCAACGCCGTCACGGGGTTTTGCGGAGGCGGCGATGGTCACAAGCACGGTGGTTTCACCGTATTTTGTGAGGACGGATGCGTTGCAAAGCTCCGCAAGCTTGCCGGTTTCGAAGCTGAGGGTGCGGCCTGCAAGCTGCATTTCGTAATGCTTCACGTCTGTGAAATCTTTTTTGTTGATTATCATTCGTTTGCTCCTTTCGGGATGTCTGTCCCTGTGGGCGGAGCCGGTTCCTTTTAGCACTTGAAAACAAGCTTAGGGGGGTAAGCACATTTTCAACTGCTAAAGGGCTGCGCTCCGCAAAAAATTTTCCTATACATTTATATTATAGACCCATCGGGCGGATAATATCGGGGTTTTGCTGAAATTGGGGGAGTTTTTGGGGTTTGAAAGCCTAAAAATTGCATAAGGGGGCTGTTCCGTCGAAATGCGAAACAGCCCCATATGATTTAATTACTTTCTGATGCCAAGCTTAAGGATGCAGGCACGGTAACGCTCGATGTCCTTGTTTGCAAGGTAGTCGAGAAGGCGACGGCGCTTTCCGACCATCTTGAGAAGTCCCAAGCGGCTGTGGTTGTCTTTTTTGTGAACCTTGAGGTGCTCGGTGAGCTGATTGATGCGCTCGGTGAGGATTGCGATTTGAACCTCGGGGGAACCGGTGTCGGTTTCGTGGGTGCGGTTGCTGTCGATAACTACGGTCTTTTGCTCTTTTGTGATCATGATTGATGATCTCCTTTCGTTTTTTGCCAGCGCCGCGGGGCTGAGTGGTGGGGGGAAAGGATCCGAATTGCTCGGCGGTGTCCCAGAACTAAGCACGGGGGCTAAAGCCATAAGAGTTTATCATAGATGGGGGGATTTGTAAAGGGGGGAATTTTTTGGGGGTACCTTTTGCTAAGGCACCGGAATGG
>JAVVZC010000207.1:0-2431 GCA_036650755.1 Oscillospiraceae bacterium | reverse complement strand
GGCTGCGAATGCGACCGCTTCATCGAAATTTGGAACAACGTTTTCACCCAGTTTGACAGCGACGGCAAGGGCAACTACGCCGATTTGGAACAAAAAAACATCGACACCGGCATGGGGCTTGAGCGTCTTGCCGTTGTTTGCCAAGATGTTTTCTCCCTTTTCGATGTTGACACGGTCATGAATATCACAAACAAGGTCAGCGAAATCACAGGCGCCCGCTATGGTCAAACCAAGCAAACGGACACCTCACTTCGTGTCATTACCGACCACATCCGCAGTGCCACAATGATGATTTGCGACGGTGTTTTGCCCTCCAACGAGGGTCGGGGCTATGTGCTTCGCCGCCTGCTTCGCCGTGCCGCCCGCCACGGAAAATTGCTTTCCGTGAACGAGCCCTTTTTGTATGAGGTCTGCGCAACAGTAATCGAAGAAAACCGCTCCGCCTACCCGGATTTAGTTGAAAAGCAGGATTACATCACCCGCATCATCAAGTCCGAGGAGGAGAGCTTTGCAAAAACCATCGACGCCGGAATGCACATCCTCACCGACGTTTTGGAAGCTCACAAGTCCGCCGGCGAAAAGCTTTTCTCCGGTGCGGACGCCTTCAAGCTTTACGACACCTACGGTTTCCCCATCGACCTCACCGCCGAAATCGCGGAGGAGCAGGGCTTCACCGTGGACATCAAAACCTGCAACAAGCTTATGGAGGAACAGCGCAATCGTGCGCGTGAGGCGAGAGCCGCCATGGGCGATTTGGCTTGGGCGGGAATTGACCTTGGACTTGACAACACCCCCACAAAATTCACGGGCTATGACCGCAATGAGGACGAAGCCCGAGTGCTTGCAATCGTTGTTGGTGAGGAGCTTTGCTCCCACGCGCGTCGGGGCGACGAAGCCATCATCGTGCTGGACAAAACCCCGTTTTACGCCGAAATGGGCGGTCAAACCGCCGACTTTGGCTCCATCACCACCCCCACAGCCGACTTTAACGTCACCAATGTCCAAAAAAATAAGGCGGGCAAATACCTCCACCACGGCACGGTCACAAACGGCGACATCAAGGTGGACGATATCGTAAACGCCAAAATCGACACCAACCGCCGTGCCGCCATCAAGCGTGCCCACTCCGCGACCCACCTTCTCCAAAAGGCACTGCGCACGGTTTTGGGCGACCATGTTGAGCAGGCTGGTTCTCTTGTTGAGCCGGACAAGCTCCGCTTTGACTTCACCCATTTCAGCCCCATTTCCGAGGACGATATCAAGCTAATCGAAAAATACGTGAACCGTGCAATTCTTACGGGCTACCCCATCGTCATTGAGGAAATGCCCATCGCCCAAGCAAAAAAGCTGGGCGCAATGGCACTGTTTTCCGAAAAATACGGCGACACCGTTCGTGTTGTCTCAATGGGCGACTACTCCGTTGAGCTTTGCGGCGGCACCCACCTTGACAACACCGCAAAGGTTGGACCCTTCCGCATCCGCAGCGAGTTTTCCGTCGCCTCCGGCGTTCGCCGCATCGAAGCCACCGTGGGCGAGGTTGTCATGGACGAAATGCGCCACGGCTCCGAGCTTATCCGCCGCATGTCGGAAGCCATGAAAACCAATCCCAACGAAATCGAGGGTCGCTTTGCCCAACTGATGTCGGAGCTGAAAAACACCCGCAAGCTTGTTGAAAAGCTTCAGGCACAGCAGCTTCAGGTGGAAGCCGAGCGTGTTATGTTCGGCGCAAAAACCATCAAGGGTCTAAAAATCATCACCGGATTTTTCCCCAAGCTCCCCGTGGACGAAATGCGTCAAATGGGCGATATGCTTCGTGACCGTGACGAAAACGTGGTTGCGGTGCTCTCCTCCGGCGCTGACGAAAAGCTGAGCCTTCTTGCCGTTTGCGGCACAGCCGCTATCAAGCGGGGCGTTCGCGCAGGCGACCTTGTCCGCCACGTCACCTCCATTGCCGGCGGTTCCGGCGGCGGAAAGCCGGAGCGTGCAATGGGCGGGGCAAAGGACGAATTGATGCTTGATAACGCCCTTGCCTCCATCGACAACTTTGTGGACGCCCTTCTAAAAGACTAGTCTTAAGGAGAAATTGAAAATGTCAGATTGCATTTTTTGTAAAATAGCAGCAGGGGAAATCCCCTCGGACAAGATTTATGAGGACGATATCTGCCTTGCTTTTCGGGATATACATCCTCAGGCACCTGTGCATTTTTTGGTGGTGCCAAAGACCCACATCCGCTGGGCAAACGACATCACCCCCGAAAATTCGGGCGTTGTTGCCCACTGCTTTGAGGTCATCGCAAAGCTTGCAAAGCAGGAAAAGCTGGACGAGGGCTACCGCATAATCAACAATTGCGGTGAAGCCGCAGGGCAAACCGTGCCCCATATCCACTTCCACGTTTTGGCAGGTCGCCCCCTAGGCGAAGGCTTGGTATAA
>JAVVZC010000206.1:0-2522 GCA_036650755.1 Oscillospiraceae bacterium | reverse complement strand
TATTGTGTTGTTAATCCCGAAGCTTAAGGCTAATATCCATCGCCTTCACGCTGTGTGTCAGCGCCCCGATTGAGATGATGTCAACTCCGGTTTCCGCAACCTGCCGCAAATCCTTTTCGCCCATATTCCCCGACGCCTCGGTGATTGCCCTGCCGTTAATCAGCAAAACCCCGCGGCGCATCATGTCCGTGGACATATTGTCCAGCATGATGATGTCCGCGCCTGCGTCCAGCGCCTCCTGAACCTGCTCAAGGTTTTCGGTTTCCACCTCCAGCTTCAGCACATGGGGAGCGCCCTGCCGCGCCGCGTTCAGCGCCGCCGTAATTCCGCCCGCCGCCTTGATGTGGTTGTCCTTGATGAGCACGCCGTCCGCCAAGTTGAAGCGATGGTTCACGCCGCCGCCTGTGCGAACCGCGTATTTTTCAAGCACCCGCAAGCCGGGGGTGGATTTTCGGGTGTCCGCGATTTTCGTTTTTGTGCCCGCAACCGCGGAAACGGCGGCAGCGGTTGCTGTGGCGGTGCCGGAAAGCCTTTGCAAAAGGTTAAGCGCCACCCGCTCGGCGGTTAGGATTGCTCGGGAATTTCCCGAAACCTTTGCCATGACGTCGCCTTTTTTGACCCTGTCACCCTCCTGCAAAAGCGGTGTGAATTGGATGGAAGCATCCACCAGTGCGAAAACTCGGGCGGCGATGGGAAGCCCGCAAACAACGCCGTTTTCCTTGGCGATAAACTCGCCCCAAGAGGTTTTTTCGGCGGGGATGCAGCACATTGTGGTGATGTCACCTGTGCCCACGTCCTCAGAAAGCGCCGAGATTAGAAGCTCATCAAGCCCGAAAAAAGTCATGGTCAGTCCTCCCTGAAATGTGCGCCCGCGCTCTCGCGCCTTGCAAGCGCCGCCTGCAAAATATTCACGGCAATGGTGGCAATGTTCAGCGTTTCGATGTATGCCCTGCCGGGATAGTAGCTGTTTTTCAGCTCCTCCGCCATGCTCGAAATCTTTTCCAGCGCCATTTTCATGCCCGCCTCGTGGCGCAAAACGCCGCCGTAATCGTTCATTAGCTGCTGAATTTCACGACGCCACGCCGTAAAGTCACGGTCGATAATGGGGCGGGGCTGGGTTTTTGGCATAAGTGAGCGGCGTGTTTCGCCCATGCTGCCAAGGCGGTTGTTGATGTGCGCCGCCGCCCGTCTGCCAAAAACAAGGCATTCCAGCATGGAGTTTGAGGCAAGGCGGTTTGCGCCGTGGACGCCCGTTGAGGCGGCTTCACCGCAGGCGTAAAGCCCGGGAACGCCTGTGCGGGCTTCAAGGTCGGTTTGGATGCCGCCGATGAGGTAGTGTTGAACCGGGCAAACGGGGATCCAATCCTTGGTGGTGTCGATGCCCCGATGGAGGCACTCGTTGTAGATTGTGGGGAAGCGGTGGTCCATATATTCGGCGGGCTTTGAGGTGATGTCCACAAAAACGTGGTCCTCGCCGCTGCGCATCAGTTCGTGGGTGATGCCTCGGGCAACGATGTCCCGCGGGGCAAGCTCCGCCAGCTCATGCTGACCCAGCATGAAGCGTTCTCCCGCGGAATTTTTCAGAAGTCCGCCCTCGCCCCGAAGTGACTCGGAGATGAGGAAGGCGCGGTTTTCTTCCTTGTCGCACCAAAGCCCGGTGGGGTGAAATTGGATAAATTCCATGCCCTTAAGCGTTGCGCCGGCGCGGGCGGCGGCTGCCAAGCCGTCCCCTGTGGCGACGGAGGGGTTGGTGCTGATTTTGTAGACCTGCCCGATGCCGCCTGTTGCCAGCACCACGTTTGGCGAGTCGATAATGCAAAGCTCGCCCTCACGATTGAGCACGGCGCAGCCTGTAACACCGCCGTTTCCGTCGGTGAGGATGTCCGCGCAAAAGGTGTGGGGCAAAAAGCTCACATTGGGACGTCGGGACGCCAAATGCGCAAGCGCCTTGACGGTTTCCCGTCCGGTGGCGTCGCCTCCGGCGTGAACAATGCGGCGGCGGCGATGCCCACCCTCACGGGTGATGTCAAGGTCGCCCTCGTCGTCCAAATCGAAGGGAACCATCATGTCCACCAATTGACGGATGTCGGAGGGTCCCTCGGATACCAAAACCCGAACGGCGTTCTCGTCGCAAAGCCCCGCCCCGGCGATGATGGTGTCCTCAAAATGGTACTTGGGCGCATCGTCGATGGAGATTGCGGCGGCAATCCCCCCTTGGGCAAGCCAAGAGTTGCTAAGCTCCACATCCTCCTTGGTTAGGATGCAGCAGCTGTGCTTTTCGTCGATGTGAAGTGCTGTGTAAAGCCCGGCAATACCGGCTCCGATTATTATAACGTCAAAGCTTGAGTGCTGAGATAAGTCCGGAAATTCGTTTGTTGCAAATCTCATTGCGGCAACGCCTCTCAAAAATATATTGTTACTTATTAAAAATTATCGGTACAGTGTTCTATTGTACCAATATACGCATGGTTTTTCAATGATTTGAAGGCAAAAAGATAAAATATTCTAGCAACAATAAGCCA
>JAVVZC010000205.1:0-2539 GCA_036650755.1 Oscillospiraceae bacterium | reverse complement strand
CGGCAATCCAATCGCTAATATATTTATTGGTGGTGGTGTTCATTTTTGTCCCCCTTGATGAATAGATTAAAAAATATGTGCCTTAATAATGTATAAGACATACTTGGGATTGTACCGCACATTGATAAAAAATGCAATTAGAAGATGTTTGTCGCTTTGTGTCGAATGGTCTGACAATGCGAAAAAAAGCTTGGGATAGGAGCCAAAGAACAGCTCGGCAAATGTATGATGTATACAAACTGACCAAATTGCTCCCTCCAATTCTTGACAAGCTATGGGGACTGTGCTACAAATTTAATAGGAACTTATGCCGGGAGGGGGTGTTGTCGTGTTTTTCAAGCAAAAATTTATTTTATATCTTGAGCGTCAAAATAGTTATCGTGACATTATGCTTGCGAACCAAAACACGGTCAATCAAATCAATCTTGGGCTTTTCAAGCAAATTACAACCTCCTTCTTCTTCATCCTGATAATTTTAGTTTCGGTTGCCGCCTTTGTGCCAAGCTGGGTGTTTCTGCGGGAGGTCTATGGGCTTGCCGCGGGGGTGTCCCTGCTTTTTGTCATTGATTTTCGCTTATTGGTTCCAAAATTTCCAAAGCTGCTTTTGCCCAGCATGTACACTTTTTTCGCTTTGCTTTTGGGCTTGGCAATTTTCCACGGAACGGTAAACACCCTGCGGGGCGGCTCGGGAACCACCTTTGTCGCCATGCTGCTGATTATGCCGGTGGCAATTTTGGATAAGCGCTGGCGAATAAATTTCCTTAGCTTTATCGCCATCTTCACCTTTGGCTGTCTTTCGCTTTTCATTTTGCCCTCGGAAATTGCTCTTAACAACATCACAAACAGCCTTGTTTTCGGCTCCTTCGGTCTTTACATCGGGCGCACCATGTACATAATTCGGCTGAACAGCATCGAAAACCAGCGGTTGCTGGTGCTTCAGCGGGACATGGACACCCTGACAAGGCTTCCCAACAGGCGCAAGCTGTTTACCATCGTCAATTCCCCAAACGCCAGAAAGGCATTCGGAAAAAGCTGTGGCATTATGATGCTGGACGTTGACCTTTTCAAGCGCTTCAACGACTCCCAAGGTCACCAAAAGGGTGACGATTGCCTCACCGCTTTGGGCAATTGTTTTTCAAGCTTCGCAAAGGAAAACAACGTTTGCATCTTCCGCTTCGGCGGCGAGGAATTTCTTTGTCTCTGCCAAAACATCAGCCAAAAGGAGCTGAGCGCTCTTTCGGAAAAGCTTGTGCGCTTGGTTGAAGCAATGGCTATCCCCTTTAACGTCTCGCCCTTCGGGGTGGTCACCGTCAGCATCGGCAACGCTCAGGTTTCCGCCTCGGGCGCCCGTGACTACGAGGAGCTGATTTCCTTTGCGGACAGCGCCCTCTACGCCGCTAAAAACAGCGGCAGAAACATCTCCGTCACCTACAAGCGGGGGATGGAACAAATCGACATCAGCGGAATATAAAAGCCGCCAACGTTCAAATGAACGTGGGCGGCTTTTTGCTGCCTTATCGTACTATAAGGCAAAAATATAGGATAACTATAAGACCCAGAACAATGCGATACCAGCCAAAAATCTTGAAGTCGTGCTTTTTTATGTACGCCATCAGGAATTTGATTACGAAAACGGAAACGACGAAGGCGACCGCCATTCCCAAAAGCAGGGTGAGCATTTCCGCGCCTGTAAAGGCGAAGCCGAATTTTAGGATTTTAAGGGCGGAAAGTCCAAACATAACCGGCACCGCAAGGAAAAATGTGAACTCCGCGGCGGCAACTCGGGAAACGCCGATTAAAAGGGCACCCACGATGGTTGCACCGGAGCGTGAGGTGCCGGGGATGATGGACAGCACCTGAAAAAGACCGATTAGCAGGGCGGTTTTGTAGGTGATTTGGGACAGCTCGCAGATTTTTGGCGTCCGCTTTTTGTTCCAATTTTCGATAAGGATGAAGGCGATGCCATAAAAAATCAGCGCCGCCGCGATTACCATGGGGGTGTGCAGATGGGCTTCTATGTAGTCGTCAAATAAAATCGTGACAAGGGCGCCGGGGATGCAGGCAACAATGACCTTGAACCAAAGTGAAAAGGTTTCCTTTTGCACCCGTGGCTTTGTTTTGTCCCGAAATTGGAAGGGGAACATTTTCTTCCAAAAAATCACCACAACTGCCAAAATTGCGCCCAATTGAATGACAACGAAGAACATTTCCTTAAATGCGGCGCTCATATCAAGCTGCAAAAATTGGTCCACAAGGAGCATATGTCCCGTGCTGCTGATGGGCAGCCATTCGGTTATTCCCTCAACCACTGCAAGGATGATAACCTTGATAATTTCAAAAAATTCCATTGGGTACCTCACGTTTTTTCGTTTTGGGCACTGCCCATACAGGATTAGTCTATAAGTATACAATGAAAATGAGAACCGGGCAAGTGCTTTTTGCCGATATTCGGCTTACATTTTTCCAAGAAATCGCCCCGACGGTTTTCGTCGGGGCGTTAGCTTTAAAAGAGGTCGCTGTGTGTGCCGGTGCGGGTAAG
>JAVVZC010000204.1:0-2582 GCA_036650755.1 Oscillospiraceae bacterium | reverse complement strand
CAAAAAAGATTGTAAAAGCTTAAACGCTGTGGTAAACTAAAGAATAATGTTGTTTTTTAGAAGTTTGGAGGTATTATCATGACCACTATAAACAAAACTCAGGCTTGGGAACTGCTTTGTGAATACAACAAGGACAGCTTTCACCGCCGCCACGCCCGCACGGTCGCCCTCTGCATGAAATATTTTGCTGAAACCGAGGGCTATCCCGAGGAAGCAGATTTTTGGGAAATCGTGGGAATGCTCCACGACTTGGATTTTGAGCAATACCCGGAGGAGCACTGCATTAAGGTTCAGGAAATCATGCGGGAGCGGGGCTTGGACGAGAAACTAATTCACGCTGTTGCAAGCCACGGCTGCGGCTTGTGCTGTGATGTTGAGCCCATCCACCACATGGAAATAGTCCTCTTTGCCGCCGACGAATTGACGGGACTAATCGGAGCTGCCGCCCTTATGCGCCCCTCAAAAAGCGTGCAAGACATGGAGCTTAAATCCCTGCGGAAAAAATTTAAGGATCGGGCGTTTGCCGCCGGCTGTGACAGGGACGTCATCCGCAAGGGCGCTGAAGCTCTGGGCTGGGAAATGGACACTCTGCTGGAAAAAACCCTTGCCGCCATGTGCGCCTGCGAGGAAAACATCAATAACGAACACTATTACGGTTGAACCGTAAATTATTAAGGAGAATTTTATGCGCATTTCGGAAAACACAATACTAAAGGGCAAGATTTTCCCACCACTCATAAAATTCACCATACCCCTTATGCTGGCTGTGCTGCTCCAAGCCCTTTACGGTGCTGTGGACCTTATCGTTGTGGGAAAATTCGGCACCACCTCCAGCGTTTCCGCCGTTGCAAACGGCAGTCAAATAATGCACACCGTAACGGGCATTATCGCGGGTCTGGGCATGGGTGTCACCGTCCTTATCGGACGCTTTGTGGGTGCAAAAAATGACGAAAAATCCGCCCAAACCATCGGCGGAATGATTAAGCTTTTCTCGGTGGTTGCAGTGCTTATAACCGTCATCATGGTGGCGCTTGCGGAACAAATCGCAATTCTTATGAAGGTTCCCCCCGAGGCGATGGAGCAAACCGTTGCCTATCTTCGCATCTGCTCCGCCGGAACAATTTTCATCGTTGCCTACAACGCCATCAGCGGGCTTTTCCGCGGCTTGGGCGACTCAAAATCCCCGCTGCTCTTTATCGCCATCGCCTGCATCACAAACGTAATCGGCGACCTGCTCTTAGTGGGCGTTTTCAAGCTTGACGCCGCGGGCGCTGCCTACGCAACTGTTTTTGCCCAAGGCGCAAGCGTTGTTTTCTCCCTGCTAAAAATCAAAAAAAGCGGTCTGCCCTTCAAGGTCGAGCGCCGTCACCTCAAAAAATCCGGGCACATGGTTCGCAACATCCTCAAAACCGGAGGCCCCCTTGCCGCTCAGGATTGCCTTGTCAGCACATCATTTCTAATAATTTTGGCTATAATGAACTCCATCGGGCTAATCGCCTCCGCAAGCATCGGAATTGCGGAAAAGCTTTTCGTTTTCCTTGCCATCGTGCCAATGTCCTTTATGTCCGGGCTTTCCGCCTTTGTCGCCCAAAACGTGGGCGCAAGACAGGAGGACAGAGCGCTTCGGGCAACCCGAATTGCCATGGGCGTTTCACTTTTGTTCGGCATTGGGATGAGCCTTTTAACCTATTTCGGCGGCGATATGCTGGCGAGCATCTTCGAAAAAGACCCTGTCGTTATCGCCTCCACCCACAGCTACCTGATGGGCGTTTCGGGCGAATATGTGCTCATATCAATGGTTTTCTGCTTCCTTGGCTATTTCAACGGCGTTGGAAAAACAACCTTTGTTATGCTTGAAGGACTAATTTCATCCTTCCTTGTCAGAATACCCCTTTCCTATTTTCTCAGCCGTTTGCCGGACACAAATATGTTCACAATCGGACTTGCGGTTCCCGTTTCTGCCTGCGCAAGTCTCATAATGTGCATTTTCTACTTCTTCCACGTGAGAAAAAAACGTCTCGCCCTTTAGATATGCGCCCCGAAGGCGTTAAACGGTTGACAATACAATAAATTATGATAAAATTAGTCGGTTAAACCCTATAAATAATCACGGCGCAGTGCCAAGGAATAGAGCGCTATTTTTGGAGGAACTCAACAACTATGGAAAAGTTTGGATTAAACGAATTAAGAGAAAAATTCCTGTCATTTTTTGAGAGCAAGGGACATCTGCGTCTGCCCAGCTTTTCACTCATACCAAAAAATGACCCGTCACTGCTGCTGATAAATTCCGGCATGGCGCCCATGAAAACTTGGTTCACAGGCGAGGAGGAGCCACCCCGCCACCGTGTTACCACCTGCCAAAAGTGCATCCGCACAGGCGACATCGAAAACATCGGTCACACGGCGCGCCACGGCACCTACTTCGAAATGCTGGGCAACTTTTCCTTTGGCGACTACTTCAAAACCGAAGCAATCCATTGGAGCTGGGAGTTTTTAACCTCCCCTCAGTGGATTGGTCTTGACCCCGACAGGCTCTATCCCTCTGTCTATGTGGACGACGACGAAGCCGCAAAAATTTGGCA
>JAVVZC010000203.1:0-2601 GCA_036650755.1 Oscillospiraceae bacterium | reverse complement strand
CCCCCTAAAATGCTGTATCATACTTGCAAGCAATATATCACAAATGCGACGATGGGAACAAGTAATCCGAAAACGGGCCAAAGAGAGCTGCCGCTTGGTGAAAGGCAGTGCCTCAGTTTTTGTATGAAAATCATCCCGGAGCAGTTTGCAGAAGGACGGCATCCCCGCCTGCGTAAGCAAAACCGAGCAACGCACGTTACAGCGTTGGACGTTGACAGACGTTCCCAAAGTGGTTCAAATTAAAGCAGTGCAGCGCTTTAAAATGAGCAATAAGAGTGGTACCGCAGAGGTCTATTTTGCCTTTGTCTCTTGATTTATTCAAATGAGGAGACAGGGGCTTTTTGTATACCCAAACGCCCCATCACTGCACAGCGCTAACAGGCTAAACAAAAAAACGAAATAACAATAATAGGAGGAGATAGCTTTGAAACTGACAGGAGCGGAAATAATCGTTGAGGTTCTTATTGAACAGGGTGTGACCGACCTTTTCGGCTATCCCGGCGGAGCCGCCATCAACATCTATGAAGCACTTTACCACAGACAAGACCGCATCCACCACTACATGACCGCCCATGAGCAGGGCGCTTCCCACGCGGCGGACGGCTATGCTCGCTCCACGGGAAAAACCGGCGTTGTGCTTGCAACCAGCGGACCCGGCGCCACAAACACGGTTACGGGCATCGCAACCGCCTACCTTGACAGCGTGCCCATGGTGGTAATCACCGCAAATGTCGGCACCGACCTTATCGGCAAGGACAGCTTTCAAGAGGTTTTCATCGCCGGCATAACCCAGCCCATCACAAAGCACAACTACGCCGTGCGCCACATTTCAAGGCTTGCGGACACTCTCCGCGACGCCTTCAAAATCGCGGGCAGCGGCAGAAGGGGACCTGTGCTTGTGGACGTTCCCAAGGACATCACCTCGGCGCTTTACGAATTCACGCCCGGTGAAAAATGGGAGGAGCCAAAGGCTCCGCCCGCGGCGGAAAGCTCCCTCAAAAAGGTGGCTGGCTTAATCGAAAAAGCCAAGCGCCCGGTTATCTGCTTCGGCGGCGGAGTTATCAGCAGCGAGGCGGGCGAGGAGCTGGTGGAGTTTGCAAAAAAGACACGCATCCCCACCTGCCACACCATTATGGGCACCGGCGTTATCGGCTTTGGCGACGACCTTGACATGGGGCTTATCGGAATGCACGGCAGCATGACGGCAAACAGGGCAATAGACGAAGCGGACTTGCTTATCGCCATGGGCACCCGCTTTTCCGACCGAGTTGCCCTTAACCTAAAGGACTTTGCGCCCCACGCAACCATTGTCCAGTTCGACATTGACGAGAGCGAAATCCGCAAGAACATTTTGGTGGATTACGCCGTAATCGGTGATTTGAAAACTGCTCTCTCCGGGCTTATCCCTTTGGTTTCAAGCCAACAGGAGCGCCCCGACTGGTTTGAAACCATCGACGCTTGGCGCAGTGAGGACGACCTTATCAACGGCAAGGGCATCACCGGAATTCGCCCCTATGAAATCATGGAAGTGGTGGGCGAGGTCTGCGGCGCGGAGGCAACCGTGGTCACGGATGTGGGTCAGCATCAAATCTGGGCGGCGCAATTTTGCAAAAAGACACGGCCTCGTGGCTTTCTCACCAGCGGCGGGCTTGGCACCATGGGCTTTGGCTACGGCGCCGCAATCGGCGCTCAGGTGGCGCACCCCGGCACCCGGGTTATCCACGTAACCGGCGACGGCTCCTTCCACATGAACATGAACGAAGCCTGCACCGCTGTTTCCTATAATTTACCGGTTATCACCATTATCATGGACAACAAGGTGCTGGGCATGGTTCGACAGTGGCAAAAAAGCTTCTACGAAAGCCACTTTTTCTCAACGGAGCCAAATCGAAAAACCGACTATGTAAAGGTTGCCGAGGGCTTCGGCGCAAAGGGCTTCAAGGCGGAAACACGGGCGGAATTTGACAGCGTGCTTCGTGAGGCGCTTGCAAGCGGCGTGCCCTGCTGGATTGTTTGCCCCATCAATCGTGAGGAGCGGGTGCTGCCCATGATTCCCGCCGGCGGAACGGTTCGCTCCGCAATTTTGGAATAGCAGGGAGGAAGAAAGATGAACGAAAAAAGAGCAATCATCGCACTGCTTGTTGAGAATAACGCAAACGTGCTTTCCCGAATTGCCATGCTTTTTGGTAGGCGGGGCTTCAATATCGACTCCCTGACGGTGTCGGAAACAAGCGACCCCGCCATCTCCCGCATCACTCTTGCGGCATTGGGCGATGAGCGGATAATTGAGCAGATTGTCCTCCAAACCAAAAAACTGGTGGAGGTCAAGTCTGTGGAAATCATGGACGAAAATCAGGTGATTTTGCGTGAGCTGCTGCTTGTAAAAATCGCCGCGGACGAAAATCAGCGCGCCGCCGTTCGGGACATTTGCGAAATTTACAAGGCGGCAATCGTGGACTTCTCGCCCTCAAGCATGGTTTGCGAGCTGACCGGAAAGCCCAGCAAAATCAATGGTTTTCTGGACGTTATCGGCAAGCACCAAATTTTGGAGCTGTGCCGCACCGGCGTTACGGCAATCGACCACGGCAACAAGATTATGAG
>JAVVZC010000202.1:0-2613 GCA_036650755.1 Oscillospiraceae bacterium | reverse complement strand
CGTCCGGCGATCTCCCCATCCCCGCAACAGGTAATAAGCGTCTGCCCCCCGCCAATCCGGTTAAGCACAAACTCCTGCCGCCGCGCGTCAAGTTCACTCAAAACATCGTCCAAAAGTAGAATTGGGTTCTCCCCCGTATCCTGACAGGAGATTTCCCTCTCCGCCATCTTAAGCGACAGCGCCGCCGTTCGGGTCTGCCCCTGAGAGGCATAAAGCCTTGCGCTGCTGCCGTTGATGCAGATTTCAAGGTCGTCCTTGTGGATGCCGGAGAGCAGAGAGTTTGTGGCAAGCTCCGCGTCACGGTGCTGCCTTTGGTGCTCCGAAACCCGAGCGTAAAGCTCCGTTTCCGAGGCAAAGGGGTTGGTCACCGTGCTGACGGTTTTGTAGCAAAGCTGAAGTTTTTCACCGCTACCGGAAAACTCGCTGTGAATGGGCACCGCAACCTCAGACAGCCGCTTTACGAAGGCGGCGCGGTAGCGGATAAGCTTTGCGGAAATGCGGCACATGCAGTCGGAATATTCCTCCAGCGTGTTCAGGAGCGAGGGCTTTTCACGGCGGTCGCAAAGAATGCGGCGCTTGTGCTCATAGAGCCTTGTGTATTCGGAAAGCAGAGCGCCGTAGCCGGGTCGAAGCTGGGAGATTGCCATGTCCATAAAGCGGCGGCGCGCCTTTGCGCCGTCTCTAATCATGTTCAGGTCGTCGGGGCAAAAAAGCACCACCCGCAAAACCTCGGACAGCTCCCCGGCGGTTTTTTTGACGCCGTTGCAGCTGATTTGTTTTTTGACCCCGGCGGCAAGCTTTATTTTGATGCTTTGCTCACTGCCGGCGGAAAAAACCTCACCGCCCACGGAGGCGTAATTTTTGTTGAAGGCGATAAGCTCCCTATCAAAGCGGGTGCGAAAGCCGTGACCGCAGCTCAAAAGAAAAACCGCCTCCAAAAGGTTGGTTTTTCCCTGGGCGTTTTCGCCGGTGATTACGTTGATTTCCGGGGAAAGCTCTATACTTTCGGAGCCGTAGTTTCGGAAATTTTCAAGGGAAACACTGCGGACAATCATTTTTCGCCACCGACAAGGGTAAAGCTGTCGCCGTTGAGGGAGACAGTGTCACCCGGGCGAAGCTTCCGCCCCCGCTGGGTGCAGATTTCGGAGTTTACGGAAACCTGCTCCTCGGCGATAAGGGTTTTTGCCTCCCCGCCGCTGCCCACGGCTCCGGCAAATTTTAGAAAGCTGTCAAGCTTGATGAATTCGGAATTTATGCTGATTTCTTCGGACATGGCGTCCTCCTGTGAAGTTTTTTTGTTTGGGTTTTTATGCCTTTAGTCTGACGGGCAAAATCATGTATAGGAACTTGTCGCTGCCGTCCTCCGGGGTGATAACGCAGGGTGAGGAGCCGTTATTGAGGCAGAGATAAATCTTTTCACCGGGGATTGCTTTCAGGGCGTCAAGAAGGTAACGGTTGTTGAAGCCGATTTCAAGACCCCGTCCGTCCCCCTCAAGGGGGCACATGTCCTCGCCCTTGCCCAAGGCGGTCACGCAGTACATGTTCAGCTTGCTGTCGTTAAAAACGCAGCGAAGGGGGTTTTTGATGCGGTCGTCGATGATGAGCGAAACACGCTCCACAGCACGAAGCAGCTTTGTCCGCTCCGCCTTGAAGGTGAAGGCGTGGTCGGAGGGGATGGATTTTTTGTAGTCCAAAAATTCGCCCTCAAGCCGTCTTGTAAGGAGGACATAGTTGCCGACGGAGAAGGAAATATGCTTGTTTCCAAGGATTATTTTAACCCCTTCGTCGGTGTCGGAGCACATTTTTTCCAAATCGTTCAGAGCGCCGCCGGGAGCGATGAAGCTGCAATTGTCCATGTTTCCCGCTTCAAGGGTTTCGCAGCGCTTGGCAAGACGGTAGCCGTCAACGGCGACAACGGTCAGCTTGCCGTCGCTGATTTCAAAGAGGGCGCCGGTGTAGACCGGGCGGGCTTCGTTATCGGAAACGGCGAAAATGGTTTGGTTAATCATTTCCCGAAGTGTGTTTTGGGGGATGGAAACGGAGTTTTGATGCTCAACCGAGGGTAGCACCGGGTAGGTTTCGGAGTCCATGCCCATAATGGAAAAATCCGCGTTGCCGCAGACGATGCGCGCCATGTTGTTGTCGTCGGCGATAACGGTGACAATGTCGTCGGGCAGGCTTCGGACGATGTTATCAAAAAGCTTTGCGGACAAAACGATAGAGCCCGCCTCCGCCACATCCGCCGCAAAGGAGGTGTAAATGCCCTTCACAAGGTCGTAACCCGTTATCTTGACATTGGATGCGGCTTCGATGAACAGCCCCTCTAAGGCGGGATTTGGGCTTTTTGCGGCGGCAGCACGTGCCGTGGTGGCAACAGCCGCCTGCAAGAGGTATTTTTCACAGGTAAATTTCATATTTGCTTACTCCTTTGGATTTTTTTGGCTTTTAATATTTACTAAGGTCCTTATATAGAAAGATAGAAAGAAAGAGGTTAGGTAGTAGAACTAGTAGTAGGGAAAATTTGTGTGGAAAACTATGAAAAAGCATTGAGGATGCTGGGATTTGGATGTTTGTAAATTTGTTGGAAACTTGGGAGTTTTAAACAGGTAAAAA
>JAVVZC010000201.1:0-2653 GCA_036650755.1 Oscillospiraceae bacterium | reverse complement strand
GCTTGCTCCGTTGCTTTGTATTTAATTGCCCATTAGGAACACGTTGGTGTCTGTGGCGAAATTGTTTACGCTGTAGCAGACCAGCACCTCGTCTATCTTGTTTGCGGCTATGTAATCCGCAACGGTGCTGTCCATTAGCTTGGACTTGTAGTAGCGCAAATCCATGATGTGAATTTCGGAGAAATTTTCCTGCATTAGGGGGGTGACGCTGTCCATGTAGCTGTCACGAAGCACCAGCAGGGAGGGGGCGTCGGTGTTTTTTGTGCTTACTTTGATTAGGGGGGTGATGCCGCCCATAAACATGGAGTATTTGTCTTTTTTCTCAAGGAAATCGGGGTGGTACATGGCGCCCGCAACGGGCTCGTCCTTGGGGTAATTGAAAACTTCTGTTGCGGCGTCCTGCTCTGCAAAGGTTTCGATGCTGTCGGGCTTTGTCCAACTGAAGCCGGATTTTGAATAGACGGTGCCGTAAAAATCCTTTGAAACAAGCCGGGGGCTGTAGTCGGTGAGGGGCGCGTGGGGCAGCCCCATGGCGTCCATCATGGCGCTGTAGCCGTAGAACGCGCCAAGGCTTGTCCAGTGGTGGTCGGTGTTGTAGAAGATGTATTCGTCGGCGTGGGAAGCAAGGGCGCTGTAAACGTCGATGTTTTTCGCGCCGGAATTTTTGTAGCAGTAGTCGATGGTTTCAAGCTGGCTGTAGCTGGGCGCGTTTTTTGGAAGCACGGCTGCACGGATATCGGCGGCGCCGGGGATTAGCGCGAAGTAAACAGGAACGCCGGCTTTTTCGGAAAGGCTTTTAACCGCCGCCACGTTTTTGTCCATCAGCTCTTTTTCGGGAGCCGAAAACTTTTCGATAAGGGAGCCGTCAGTGCAAAGGTAAACGCCTTTGTTTTCCTTTTTGCCGAGAGCTATCTCGCTGCCTGCTTTAAGGGTTGTCCAGCCGTCTCGGAAGGCGAACTGGTCGGTGGTGTAGGTTTCGTATTTTTTTGTGTATTTGCCTTCAAAAAGTGAGGCAAAGGTAAATTTTGGGTTTTGCGCCAGCTCCCTGTTTTCCTGCTCCGAAAAGCCCTTGTCGGGCAAAAGCAGGTTGAGCACAAAGAACAGGGAAATAAAGCCGGTGAAAAGGATTATTTGAATCCATGAGGAATGTTTTGACATATTTGCTACCTCTTAAAATTGGAAGTATAGGAAGGGATTGTAGGTTGCGTCCACAAGATAGGCGGTGCTGACGATAAGGACAAGCACCACGAGAATGGGGGTAACCCAAGACTGAGCCTTTTGGGGCAGCTTGTTGTAAAGCTTTTTGCCGATGGGCGTTGAAGCGATAATTCCAATGACGAACATTGCGGCAAAGGAGGCAAAATAGTAGCCGTCCACCGAGGAGAAGAAGCCGCCGTTTCCGAAGCCCAGCATGGCTTTGTAGTATACTGCACATTTTGTAAGAGAGGGGAGCTGGAAGATAACCCAGCCGAAAATAACCACCAAAAGCGTGTAGGCATGCCCCACCCATGAGGGCAGTTTTTCCAGCCGTTCAAGAAGGAATAGCTTTTCGATGATTAGAAATGCGGCGTAGTAAAGTCCCCAAAGCATGAAGGTCCAACTGGCACCGTGCCAAAAGCCGGTGAGCGCCCAAACGATGGTGATATTGATAAGCTGGCGGTTTTTGCCCTTGCGGTTGCCGCCCAGAGGGATGTAAACATAGTCGCGAAACCAAGTGCCAAGGCTGATGTGCCAGCGGCGCCAAAATTCCGTGATGCTTTTGGAGATGTAGGGGTAGTTGAAGTTTTCCAAAAATTCGAAGCCCAGCATACGTCCCAAGCCGATTGCCATGTCGCTGTAGCCGGAAAAGTCGAAGTAGATTTGGAGTGAAAAGGCGAGAATTCCGATCCACGCGCCAACAAAGCTGAGTTCGCCCGCGCCCATGACGGAATAGGTGTCCCAAAGCAGACCGATGTTGTTTGCGATTAGGACTTTTTTTGCAAGTCCGATTACAAAGCGGCGAACACCGCTGGCAAATTGCTCCGAGGAGTTTGCGCGGAAGCCAAGCTGGCTTGCAACGTCCTTGTAGCGGACGATGGGGCCGGCGATAAGCTGGGGAAACAGCGCGACAAAGGTGCCGAAGCTGATAAAATTCTTTTGGACGTCCGCGTCTCCGCGGTAGATGTCGATGGGGTAGGACATTGTTTGGAAGGTGTAGAACGAAATGCCGATGGGGAGAACAATTCCCAGCGGCTTGATGAAGCCAAGCCCGGGGATTTGCCCAAGAGTGGCGGCAAACAGGTCGTAATACTTGAAAAACATCAGTAGTGCAAGGTTGATTACGATGTTGAGCACCAAAAATCGCTTTGCTTTTTTCGGGTTGTCGTCCTTATATTTTCCGACTAAAATGCCGTTGATATAGTTGACAACGATTGAAAACAGCATTAAAACGATGTAAACAGGCTCGCCCCAGCCGTAGAAAACCATGTTGACCGCAAAGAGCCAAAGATTGCGCCATTTGCAGGGGACGATGTAGTATACCGCCAAAACTACAGGCAGGTATATGAACATGAAAAGTATACTGGAAAAAACCATTGAGTATTATCCTCCGCAAACCGTATATTGCTTATATCTTACTAAAATTTGGGACTAATTGCAACAGGAATATATTTTT
>JAVVZC010000200.1:0-2660 GCA_036650755.1 Oscillospiraceae bacterium | reverse complement strand
GCTGTGGCGGTGGCTTCGCCGGCGACGCGGCTTTTTCGCTCCGTTGTGGCACCTGTGACGATGGTGTGGAGAAGGGGCACGACGATAATTCCCAAAATTACAACCGCCACCAAAAGCTCCACAAGGGTCATGCCCCGATTGTCAATTTGCGGTTTTGTTTTCATAGTCGCCCCTCCTATCTGTGTTTTTTTGGAAAAAAATATGCCTAAAATCCATTATTCCCGCCCCGCATTTTACGGGGCGGGAAACATTCGTGCTTATTTACTTAGGGTTTTGGGGAGGGCGTGGG
Organism: Oscillospiraceae bacterium; assembly: GCA_036650755.1. Taxonomy (GTDB): domain Bacteria; phylum Bacillota; class Clostridia; order Oscillospirales; family Oscillospiraceae; genus UBA2658. The sequence goes on along the minus strand of JAVVZC010000200.1, from coordinate 2,371 downwards.
CTTTGCCACGGCAAAGGTGCCAAAGGGGTTGCCCGTGCCCTTGGGAACTGTGGGGATTTGGGTGGCGGCGTAGGCGTAATCCTCGCTGCTGATGAAGAATTTTGAAATTTCCGCAGCAACAGAAAGCCCGCCGGTTTCGGAGTTGAAGCTAATGTTAATGCTGTCAAGAGCGGTGCTGTCCGGGGTTTCGTAGATGAATTTTATCAGCTTTTTCAGTTGAAGATAGTCAAGGTCGCCGCTGAGGGAAAGCCCAACCTTAAGTGCGGCAACGGGGACAAGCGCCGCCTTGCCATCCACGCTTTTGGGGATGTTAAACTGGGAAATAACCTCCGGCGGGGTAAAGCTTGCCTGAGTGATTTTCATGCCCACACTGCTTTCCAAGGCGGTGACGTACATGATTAAATCCTCGCTGCGAACATCGCCGGGGAAGCCGGAAAGCTCCTCCGTAACGCTTTTGTAGATGGCGTCAATGCCGCTTTGGTAGGTGGAAAGCTGGTCGGAATAGCCCCGCAGCTCATTGAGCCGAGGCTCCAGCGCGGCGATTTCGGCGTTTATGCCGTCGGCTTTCGCGTTAAGGTTGTTGTAAATTCCAAGGTAGGCGGCAACGAAAATAACGATGCCCGCAAAAATAATCAGCAGTCTTTGGTCACTTTTTGAGATTTTCATAGTTTAACCCTCCACCGTTTCTGTCGGAGTGCCCGCTTCCCCTTCGCCCGGTGTGGGGGGAACCACAAGGTCGCCGTAAGGGTTGATGCCGTTTAGGTAGGGATTTTTGCCGTAGCTGCAATTGATGGTGAAGGAAATTCGGGCAATGCCCGCCTCGTTTTCCTCCTTGGAAACTTGGGAAACGTCCACAACGGAGAGAGTTTCGAAGCTTCGCAGGGCGGCGATTGTGGCGGCGGCGTCGGTGTAGGAGCCCACGGTGACGTTCATTGAAATGCCCTCATTGGTGCAGGCGGCGGAGAGCAGCAGAATGCTTGAAGGCATTTTTGCCTCCAGCTCCTCGCAAAAAGCCACAAGCTGGGAGTTGGGAAGGCTTTTTTGCCCGAAAATCAGCTTAACAGCCTCCTCACCTTTTTGGTAGGCAAGGTAGGTTTGATAAACCTCCTCGGTGTATTCAAGGCTTGCGATTTCGTTTTGGGTTGCCAAAAGGTCGTCCTTGGCACCCTTGTAGCCGAAAAATGCCAGCGCGCAAAACGCCAAAGCGGCAAAAACGAAAATTCCGCCGATTACGAAGCCGGCTGCCAAGCTGTCGCTTTTACGGCTCTTGCCGTCGGTGCTGTATTGGCTGGGCATAAAATCCAAGGGCGCGATGGCGCTGCCGATGCAGCTTATGTAGTCCGCCGCGTCTTTAATTCCGCCGGTGAAGGCGGTGAATTCGTGGAGGTCGTCAATCATGACGGTGTCAAGCCCGGTCGCCTCGGAAAGCATGGCGCGCAGCCCGGTAAGGTAGCGGCAGGCACCCATCAAAACGATGCGGGTGGGGGCATTGTCTTGGTTGTTTGAGCTGTAATAATCCACCGAGCGGGCAAGGCTGCTAACAAGGCGGGAGAGGTCGGCTTGGATGTTTGCGGGGCTTAAAAACTCGTTCGCCGCAAAATTTGGGCTGTGGGAATCAAGCTCTGCCAAGGCTTGAAGGTAATCCTCGGCGGGGCGATTCATAATGCGCATGTAGTGGTTTATAAGCTCATCGCCGCCGTAGCTGAAGGTGCGCTGGAGGGAAAGCTTGTCGCCGCTGATGAAGCTGATGAAGCTGATGGAGGCGTCAACGTCGATATAGATGCAGGTGTCCTTGCCATTTATGCCACGGAGCGCCTGATAATGGCTGTTTCCGCTGCTGTCGATGGCGGTCACGGTCAAATCGGCAAGCTCTGCAAGCTTGAAATAGCCCTCAATCAGCTTAAGGGGTGCCGCCATGACCAAAACTCGGCTATAGGGCTGGGCACCGCCCACCTTTTCCAAAACGCTGTAGGTAAAGTGGTAGTTTTTTAGGTCAACGGGGAAATAATCGTCCACGTTTGTGCGGACAATTTCCTCTAATTGCTTGTCTTTAATTGTGGGCAGCTTCGCCTCACGGATGGCGATTTTGCCGGAGGACAGGGCAAAAACCACATTGGTGATTTTTGAAAGCCCGTGCAAGGAAATTTCCGACTTTAGCGCAATTGCAAGGGTGCGCGGGTCGGAAATAACGCCGTCGGAGACGCAATCGGGCGGTGTGGGGAACATAAATTCCTCGGAGATGTGAACCTCCTTACCCTTGTGTGCAGCACGGCAGACCTTGACAAGCTGGTCGCCGACTTCAATGTTAAGTACCTTTGCCGCCATCAATATTTCCCCTCTCATGGATACTCGAATATATGTCAGTGCAAAA
>JAVVZC010000199.1:0-2675 GCA_036650755.1 Oscillospiraceae bacterium | reverse complement strand
ATAAAACTGAATATCAATCCACGGCTCACGGTGTCGGAGGAATTCTATGAGCGCATCGTTGGTAACTATGGGCTTATGAGCATGCACATAACGCCCAAGGAGCTGCTGTTTTTCCTGTCCACTCCACCGGAAATTCCCGAGGATTTGGGCGGCATGACCAGCATTGCCATCCAAAACACCACAACGGACAACAGGGCAATCACCATGGACGTTGTGAACAATGTGGTGAACCGGGTTCTTTTGAGCGACAAACAAAGCTTCTCCTATCAGGACAGCATCTACATCGAAAATGTCCTTAACAAGCTTGGCGTTACCGACGTTTCCCTTTTCATGAAGCAGGTGAAAAACCTGCGGGAGGAGCACCTTGGCGTCAAGGAGCTGATCTCCCTTTACCATGAGGAGCTAAAGCTCCGTGAAGCAGCGCCTGGGCTTTCGGAGGAAGGGAAAAAATCGGCAAGCGAAACGCCCGCCGCTCAGGGCGAGGGAAAAAACGCCCTCTCACCCTACTACATCCAAAACGAAATCTACAAGCGGCTGGACACCGCCGAAATTTACGAAATTGTCAACTCCTTCCAGCAGGAGCAGAGCCACTTTTACGGCTCCTACCGCAACAACGAAATAAAAACCTCGGAGCAGCTTGCAACAAGCCGCTTCATCTCCCTGTCTCAGCTCAGGGAGCGCACAGTTTCCGGCGCGGCGATGGAGCTTTTGCACAGCGTCAACCACTTTGAGCTGGGCGACATTTTGCCCCCGCCCCAAACCGAGGAACAGGTGCTGTCCCAAGCGGCGACGGCGTCTCTCCTTTCCACCGTGGAGCACGTTTTGGTGCAAAATCTTTTCGACCGCAGTAGCAATCCTTCCACTTGGCTAAGCCTTGAAAACGCACTGTTCGAAACCGTTTCAAACAGCGTTTCCCGCTTTCAAAGCTTCCATTCCGAAAGTAGCTTTTACGGCGAAGCCCCGCCTTCGGAGGAGCACCTTACCCTTGTCTCCCTGAAAAACGAGGCGGAAATCCTTAAGGAAATTATCAGCAGCCGCACCCAGCTTGAAACAATTTCTCGGCAGTCGTTTTTGACCGAGGAAGGGGAGCTTTCACTTCCAAGCCTTACCCTCCTTGCAAGCAGTGAGGAGGAAAACGAGGAAGGGGAGCAGGAAAGCGTCCTCCCCACCGACCAATCCGTCCACAACACAAATTTAAATATAAACGAAATTTTGGACAGTCAAATCACAAAAGCAGACAGCACTGTCATTTCGGAAACAATAATAAATGAAGCAACAAGCCCCACCGAGGCGGGAGAAAAATTCCAAAAGCTGGAATTAGACCACGCCGAAGCCCCCCAAATGGGCGAAGAAGCGCCGCTTTTGGAGGAGGCAGAGGAGCAAAAGCTTGCCGAAGCAGCGGCAAGGGAAATTTCCGCGCAGAGCCTTAAGACTTTGTCGGAGCTGACCCAGCCCCCAATTACCCAAAGCACAACCATTCGGGAGAGCGAAGCCGGCACAATCCTTCACAAAACCCTTCGGGAAACCGAGCTTCAATACGACGTTCAAACTTGGAACGAAATGCTCCGTGAGGTGGTTTCAAAGGAAAATGTGGCGAAAGCCTTGGCGCAGGAGGCGCAGACCAAAGCCCCCGACAGCCCAAGCGCCGTGACCGCCGCCTTTACCAAGCTTCGTGAGCAGTTTGTTTTGCCCGAGGAGAGCAAGCCGGGGCAAAGCTTCTATTCGGATAACAGCCTTCACATCACAAAGCTTGCCTCCCAGCCGCCCGAAGCCGAAATCCCAATTCCACAGTCGCAAATTCCAATAAATGAGGAGCCGGCATCTGCGGAAATGACCCTTGCCCTCAGCGACAGGGAGGCGGAGCCGGAGCTTTTGGCGCGGGAGGTTCAGGAAATCGAACGGCGGAACAGGGAACGCTTTGAGTCCATCCAAGGCGCCCGCGCAATGCACATTGCGGAAAATATCCCGGTTCCCGACCAGAAAAAAATTATGAGCGACGCCCTTCGGGCGCTTGAATCCCCGGAGACTGTGATAAAGGAGCTTCTTGCCCAGCCGGAAAACTTGGAGCACCCCATGGGGATGAAAAATGCCCAGCTGGAGGCGTATCTTTCCGGCGCGGATGAGCAGACAAAAAGCATCTTCGAAGCCGTGCTTCGCTATGAGCAAAACCCCAACGACGGGGAGCTTGCAAAGGCTGTTCGCCCCGGAAACATCGGCGAATTCAATGTGGTTACGGCGGAGCACCCTCGTGGAGCCGCCGACACTCTCCGAGAAACCCAAAGAATACAGCGGGAAACCACCCTGCTTTCCGAAAACACCGAAACTCTTTTGGAGCAGTTTTCCGAAGCCCCCCAAAGGCACAAAAGCCTTCCACGGGAGCCTATGGCACCCCCCAAGGTTCCAATAATCCACAAGCAGGAGCAGACGGATTTTTCCACGGAGCTTTTGGAGCGCTTGGAGCAACAGCAAACAAAATCCAAAATAATCACCGACAATACGGATGAAATTACCCACCGACACACAAACGAAATCATCCAAAACGAGGTGTCCACCCAAGTCGTCACCCAATCCGCGGAGGACATTCAGCGCCTTGTGAACCAAACCCTTTCAAAGCAAATGAATGCCATTTCCGAAAAGGTTTACCACCAAATGGAAAAAAAGCTTCAAGCGGAGCG
>JAVVZC010000198.1:0-2680 GCA_036650755.1 Oscillospiraceae bacterium | reverse complement strand
GGTTCAACCCGAACCAAAACCCTTTCGACCCGCTGTCCGTTGACTTCAAGCACTGTAACAGTCAGGTTTTCGAAGGTGAAAATTTCGCCTTGCTTGGGGAAGTAGCCAAATTCTTCGATGGTCCAGCCGCCAAGAGTTGAGCTTTCGCTGTCAAAGCTGTCCTCACTGCGATCCAAAACCTCGAGAAAATCGCTGATGTTCATGTCGCCGTCCATCTCGTAGAGGTTTTCCTCACGCTCGATGACTTCGTCAACTATTTCGTCGGTTTCGTCCCAAATGTCGCCCACCAATTGCTCCAAAACGTCCTCCATTGTGACGGCGCCCATGGAGCCGCCGTATTCATCGGTTACGATGACAAGGTGGGTTTTGTTTTTGCGCATTTCCGCAAGCACCGCGGGGAGCTTAAGGGTTTTGTAGACGTAACAGGGGGCGATGAGCAGGGGGCGAAGGTCCAGCCTTTCGCCGCCGGAAATTGCCTTGAAAAAGTGGTTCAGATAGAGCACACCGATGATGTTGTCGATGCTGTTTTCGTAAACAGGCAGGCGTGAATAGGGGGATTTGTCGATGATTTCCATGATTTCGTCCCAGTCGTCGTCGATGTCGATGGAGAGCATGTCAACACGGCTGGTCATGACCTCACTGGCGGAAACATCGGAAAAGTCCAGCGCCGCCTGCAAAAGGTCACTGCGGTCGCCGTCGATAACGCCCTCGCCCTCAACGGTTTCGATGATGGAGACAAGCTCCTCAACCGCCGCTTCGGTTTCGTCACCGGGCTTTTCGCCCTTAAAGGGCTTTGTGATGAGGCGAACAATGAAAACCACAAGGAAAACCAAGGGTTTGAGGACAAACATCAGCGCCCGAACCACATAGGAGTAGCCGATTGCGGTTTTGTTTGCGGATTTTTTCGCCACAATTTTTGGCATTGTCTCGCCAAAAACGATGATAAGCAGGGTGACTGCGATGGTGGAAAGGGTGGTTTCAAGGTTTGCGTCGCTGCCGTTTGCAAGGGTGATTGCGATGACGGAGGCGATGGAGGAGGCGGCAATGTTCACAAGGTCGTTGCAAATGAGGATGGCGGAGAGCATTTCGTCGTAGCGGTCGCAAATTTTGCAGGCGAGAGCCGCGCCCCGATTACCGTCCTCGGCAAGGTTTTCAAGCCGCAGGCGGTTCACGGAGGAATATGCCATTTCCGCGCCGGAGGTGAAGGCGGAGATTAGAACAAGCACCGCGATTGCGGCAAAAAGTATGGGAAGGCTCATCTTTTGTGCCCCCCTTCGTGTTTTTCTTCGGGGAGCTTTTGAGCGATTAGTCGGATAATGCGGTTGCCCTTCATGGTGCTGACGGTGAAGCCAAGCCCGTTGTATTCGAAGCTGTCGCCCTTTTGGGGGATGCAGTCAAAGTGCTCATAGACCCATTCGCCCAAAAGCTTGTGTTCAAAGTCGAAGTCGTCCGGGTCGTCAAAGTCCATAAGCTCAAAGCATTCCTCAATGGGAAGCTCCGGGTCCAGCTCAAAGCTGCCGTCGGGAAGCTGATGATAAAACTCGCGGACGTCGTCGTCCTCGTCCCAAATGTCGCCCACCAGCTCCTCCAAAATGTCCTCAACCGTAACGATGCCAAGGGTTCCGCCGTAGTTGTCGGTGACGATTGCCATGTTCAGCCGACGGCGGCTCATGACTGTGAGAAGCTCGTCGATATTGGTGCTTTGGTGCGCAAAATAGACCTCATCCAAAACGGAGCTTAAACGAAGCCCGTCGCCCTGCTTGAGGTAGGCTTTTATGAATTTTCGGATTTGGAGAACGCCCACAACGCTGTCGATGCTGCCCTTATAGACCGGGAAACGGCTGTGGCGGGAAGCCTTCACGAAGCTTAAAACTTCTTGAAGGGGGGTGTCTACCTCGATTGCCGCCACATCCACTCGGGAGGTGACGATGCTTTCGGCGGTAACGTCCGCAAAGCGGAGCGCCGAGTGGACAAGTGTGCCCCGCTGGGCGTCCAGTTCGCCCTCGTCCTTCATGTTTTCGATGATGTCGTAAAGCTCATCCTCGGTGACGGTGACTTCCCCATCGCCGCTTGTGTGCTTTGCGACGGCGTTGCCGATTGCGGATAAAACGAAGGCGAGAGGGGAAAACAGCTTCATAAAAAAGCAAAGCGAGGGCGCGAGAGAAAGCGAAAAGCGGCAGCTGTATTTTTTGCCGATGCTTTTCGGAAGCATTTCTCCCACGAAAAATATGACGAAGGTGGTAAGCAAGGTTGAAACGGTGACGGCGGAAACGCCCCACCGAGCAGTTACAAGAACCGTCACCATTGCCGCGGCGACGATATGTACTATGTTTGTGCCGATAAGGATTGTGGTGATAGCTTTATCGAAGTTGTCCAGAACGAACAGCGCTTTTTTAGCGTTTGTGCTGCCTCTGTCCATTTCCGTTTTGAGCTTAATTCGGCTCACCGAGGCAAAGGCTGTCTCTGCCATGGCAAAGTATGCTGCCATAATGATGAGCATTGCTATAATAATCCAGGACAACCAACTGCCCTCATCCATTGCGGATAATCACTCCTTTAGGTATCTGTTTATAGTGTGGTGCTTTTTGTGTAAATTATATAAAACCGGCTCCCGGTTCCTACAATAATACACTTTATTCTAACATGATGAATAAAACAAGTCAATGTAGAGTTTTATTTT
>JAVVZC010000197.1:0-2712 GCA_036650755.1 Oscillospiraceae bacterium | reverse complement strand
TAAAGCCCAAATCACCGATGGTGAGGGGGACATTGTTACGAGTCAGCATGAATTGCAAATTGCTCAGGGCAAGGAAGCAGCTTTTACTGCAAACCTCACGAAAAGCTTCCCTATCGGCGGGATTGCCCTCGTATATTTCGGGATTAAGATAGATGTATTTGCTGAAATTGCCTTTGAAAGTTTCGTCATAGGCGAGGGTTAGGGGAGAAAAAAGCTTGACGTCGTAGTATACCTTGTCCCCCGGATAGAGGAACATGATGGTGTTCAGCCGAACTCCCGTAGGATAAATGTCGCCCACCAAGGTGAGGTCAAATTTAGCCCCCGGCTCATAGACTAAGTTGTAACTATCGCCGCTTTGACCGCGCCATGAAATTTGGTACCATTTTTTTGCGGAGTTGTATTCGCCGTTTTGCTGAACGAAGCTTTTGAGCCGACCGTAGGGGTCAAGCACGCCGGCAACGCTGACTTGGATTTTGCAGGACTGCCCGCCCTTAAGAAAAACCTCAATCGTGGCGGAGCCGGGAGAGCCGCCGTAGATTGTGAATTCGATTTGGCTGTCGTTGAGCCAGGTGCCCCAAGCGGCGGTGGCGACGCTCTCGTCGGTGGATCTCCAAGAAATTCTGTCACCTTCGGTGCTTCCGGGCCAAGTGATGACGATTTTTTGGCTGTCGCCGGAGTTAAGGCTGACTGCGGAAACAGAGGCGGAAACGCTTTGGGAAACCTTGGTGGCGGCAATGACCTGGGCAAAGCTTTTAAGGTTTGTTTTTGAGGCGGAGGCAAAATAGCTGACGGGAACGGCAAAGTTAAGGTTTTGCCCCTCCTCAAAGCCGCTGGAGGTGATGCCGATAAGCTGACCGTATTTGTTGAAAAGCGCGCCGCCGCTGCTGCCGTGGGAGATGGGCACGCTGATTTGGATAAGGTTAACCTTGCCGTCCGGGCGGCAGGGGTTGGAGATAATGCCCTCTGAAATCGTGTTTTGAAGCCCCTGAGGACTGCCGATTGCAAAGGCGGGAGCGCCGCCCACAATTGTGTCAGTGCTACCCAAGGTGACAGGCTTAAAGCCGGAGCCCTGAACCTTGATGATTGCCCAATCCTCCTCCACGTTGTAGTCGTAAACCCCCGCTACGTCGTAGACTTGCTTGGTGTCCGCTGTCATGATTTTTGCGGAATAGGCGTCCTCAATAACGTGGAAATTTGTGACCGCCGTGCCGTTGCTGTCGATAAAAAAGCCACTGCCGCCGGCAAAAACCTTGCCATTTGCATCCGCAACCTCAATGCAAAACACCGAGGGTGAGCAGTTTGTGTAAATTTCCTCGGCGGAGTAGATGGGCTTGGTTTCCGGGATTTTTGAAAACGCGTCCGGGTCGTATGCCTGTTGGAATTGAGCCGCGGTGAAAGCCCCGGCGTTTATCAGCTTTTGCGCCAAGCTTTGGTCGGAGCCTTTGAGCTTGGCATCAAGCGCCACATAGGAAATCATGACCACGTCCGCTCTTAAAAAGCTGTGGAGCTTGACCTGCAGCGGCAAAATTCCAAGGGAGGAGGCAAGAGCGTTGGGCGAGTCCCAAGAAAAATCCAAGCCACCTTGGTCGCTGTAGCCCAGCGCCCGAAGCACAAAGGTGAGGTACATGTTGGAGCTTGCGGCGCCAACGCCGAATTCGGTTTCGGAAACGCCCTTTGTCAGCCCCTTTGAGTAGGCGTAGGCGACATATTTGTATGCCCAAACCGGCACATCCTCAAAGGGCTGGCTGAGATTGCAAGCCCGCGCCTCGTCCTCCAAGCCCAAAATGCGGATGAGCATAACAAGGGCTTCCAAGCGGGTGGGGGCACGGTTCAGGTCGAAATTTGTGTCAGAAACGCCTTCAAAAAGACCCAGCGCTTTTAATTTTTGGGCAAGAGAGTTTTCAAAGCTCAAATCCCGCCCCGCCGCCTCCGCCGAAATGGGCGGAACAAGGGCAAAGCAGAGGGTGAGCACCAAAAGGAGAGATAAAGCCCGAAGTAAAATTGGGCGGGTGGGTGTGTTGTTTGTTTTCATAGCCCTGCCTCCAAGCATATTTATGCTTGTCAATATTCTACAGTATTTCGTGAATAATGGCAACCGATTTACAGGGTTTTCACAATTATTTGGGCAAAGCGCGAGAAAAAGAGCCCTTGCTTTGTAAGCAAGAGCCCTTTGCTATTTGTCCGCCTTTTTCTTTCCGAAATTAAAGGCGAAGAATTTGCTGAGAATGTAGTTTAAAATGATGATGACCACGGAGACGATAATCTTTGCGGGGAGACCTTCAACGCCGAATAGGGTGCTGTCAAGCCCCAGCTTTACGAGAGCGGGCACGGCAACAACCTCCAGCGCGCCCGTTGCAAGGCGTCCGCCGAAAAACGCCACAGCCTCGGTGAAAACAAGCTTTGCCTGCCAGCTTTTGCTGTCAAAAACCCAGAGCTTGTTGGTGACAAAGGCGACGGAAACGGCGATAATCCAAGAAACAATGCCGGAGGCAAAAAGCCCGAAGCCCAGCCCCTTTTCGCAGATGCTGTAAACAAGCCAGCTTACAATTGTGGTTATCCCGCCGAAAAAGATGTACATAATAAGCTCGCGATACTTATCAAAAAGCAGTCGGAGAGTTGAGGGTTTGCTGTTCAATGAAATGCCTCCAAGTATGAGAATTTGTTTTCCGGGCGCGGATGTGCGCCTGTAAGGGATTATTTTATCACAAAGCC
>JAVVZC010000196.1:0-2738 GCA_036650755.1 Oscillospiraceae bacterium | reverse complement strand
CCTAGGATGGGCTCGCCTATCATTTTGCCTTGGCTGTCCACTATTATTGTTGTGGGGTAGCCGGGGATGTTTGTTATGAAATCGTTCACGAAGCTGCTTTCAAAATCGGGGATAAGGTTTGGGAAGGTGACGCCCATGCCCTGCAAAATTGTCTCCGCCTCGTCCTTTAAATCTTCGGACTGACCCGCGCTGATGGCGATGGCGATAAGGTTTATGTTTTTGTCCTTAAAGCCCTGATAATAGGCTTCCAGCTCCGGCATTTCCTCGATGCAATAGCCGCAGGTGTTCACCCAAAAGTTGACGATTGTGGCGTCATAATCCTTAAAAATCTCGTTATTCACAACATTTCCCGCAAAATCCACGGCTTCGAATTCCGGGAATTGTGCGCTGTCCACAGGGGCTTCTTTTTTTGCGCAGGCGCAAAGGCTTAAGGCGCAGACCGCCGCTAAAAATATGCTAATCAGTTTTTTCATTGGAATTTACCTTTCTTTTGATGCTGATACTCTTGCAAATCGCGCTTTGTGGGCAGCTTGCAAGGCAGTCGCCACAGCGAATGCACTCGGGGCTGTTGGGAGTTTTGTAGACCTCCACGTCCATTTTGCAGGCTCTTGAACAGGCACCGCAGCTGGTGCATTTTTCCTTGTCGATGGTGAATTTGTAGAGCGAAACCCTGTTAAACAGGGCGTAAAACGCGCCCAGAGGGCAGAGCCATTTGCAAAAGGGTCGGTAAAAAAACACCGAAAGAGTTAAAATTCCCAGCAGCAGGCAGCTTTTCCAAGTGAACAGCCAGCCCAAGGCGGCGCGAATTCCGCTGTCAACAAGGGCGAGGGGGATTGCCCCCTCCAAAATTCCCGCAGGGCAGAGCCACTTGCAAAACCAAGGCTCACCCATGCCCAATTCGTTCGCAACGGTGAGGGGCAAAACCAGCACAAAAACCAGTAAAATCAAGTATTTTAGGTAGGTCAGAGGCTTTAGCTTTTTTGTGCTGAATTTTTTTGAGGGGATTTTGTGGAGCAGCTCCTGAAACCAGCCGAAGGGGCACAAAAACCCGCAGACCAGCCGTCCCAAAACCACGCCGAATAAAATCATTGTGCCCACAATGTAGTAGGAAAACGAAAATTTTGAGGACGCCAGCACAGCTTGCAGTGAGCCGATGGGGCAGGAGCCAACGGCGCCCGGGCAGGAATAGCAATTCAGCCCCGGCACGCAAACGCCCTTTAGCCCGCCCTTGTAGATTTTTCCGGTGAAAAAGCCCACAAAATGCGAGTTCATCAGCAGGGTGGCGGCGGCTTGAATTTTCCAGCGCAGCTTGTTTTTAGCCAATTCCCACACACTCCAAGCACAGATTTATTGCCTTTGCCAGCACGGTTTCGCCCTCGCCCCGAAAAACGCCGAAGCCAATCATGAGAAGCGCCAAAGCCAGCAGCAAAAGCGGTATAATTTTGTTTTTCATGTTTCCACCTCTTGAAAGCAGTTTATATGACCGCCGCCCCGAAAGCAACAGAAATCCGCCACAGGGCGCAAAAAAGCGGAGCGCCAAGGTAGGCGCTCCGCTTTTTTCGTGGCTTTATTTTAGAGTGTTTAGGGTGTATTCATAGACTTTTCCGTAATCACGGTCAAGGGCGATGGTGACAGCGCCGGTTTCAAGGTTGAAAACTTCCGACCATTGGGTGGTGATTAAGTCCTTGTCCATTTGGTCATCCATGTGGGCGGCGGAAAGAATGTCCATGGCGGACTTTGCCGTCAGCCCCTTGCCCGCTGTTTCCAGCATGGTTTTTGCAAGGTCAAAGCGCTCATAGCAGCGATTTTTGCTGGTTGAGGGGGGCGCGCCCGGTGTAAGGAAGAAGTTTGTGCAGACATTGCTGTCAACTACGGTCATTTCGTTGTTGTAATATTCCACAACCACGGATTTTCCGCTGGTATCGGTGATGAAAAAGTGGAAGCTGGCACCGCCGGAGGCACGCATGTCGTAGCCCTCCAAAAGCTTCACGGCTTCGGAAACGTTTGCCGCCTTGTCCAGCATCAGCCGCAGGGCAAGGTTTGTGGTGATGGGCGTTTTGCCCGTGTCCTGATAGGTGGGCTCGCCGTTGACAACAAGGGCGGCAACCCCCAGCCCCTTTTCGTTGATGCCGTCAATGGTGGCGTAGGGCGCGATAAGAAACTTCATTTTGTTCATTAAATCCAAGGGCGTTTTCGCGTCGATGATGGTCATGTCAACCATGGAAAGGGAGCTGTAGCCATCCTTCGGCGAGGTTTTGAGCAGCAAGCCGTTGGTTTCCGTAAGGTCGTAGTTCCGCCCAAAAACATGCTGCCCATCAGCGGTTTCCGCCGCAAAAACAGTGCAAAGCAGGTCGGGCGCTTCCATTTTTATGGGAAGCAGAGGAAACATTTGCTTGATTGCCTCATCCACAAAAATGTCGTCGTTCTCCAAATTCTTGCTCAAAAGCTCATCAAGCTTGTAGTCCGCCTTGAAATCCATAGTGTAAAATTCGTCGGGGACAATTTCCTCCACAGTCGCGATGGACGCAAAGCGTGTCCAATAAAGCACCGCGAAAACGACCACAAGCAAAAGAATAAGCGCCAATAGAACAAGACCAATTCGTTTTAACCACTTAGACAAAACCCATTCCCCCAATAATATAATTTTTGGTTGCTAAGCAGAGCATAGCACAATTGCCCCAAGCTTCATAGCCATATTTGCAGCATAAAAAAGTTTTCTGCGAAAACAACATATTAGC
>JAVVZC010000195.1:0-2759 GCA_036650755.1 Oscillospiraceae bacterium | reverse complement strand
GCTAAACTAGACCGACAAGGACTACGCCTAGGAGTGAAATGGCTATGCCTATTACACGTTTGGCGGTTAGTTTTTCTTTGTAGACAACGCGGCCAAGGACTACGAGCACTACGGCGAGCAGCACATAGGCAAGCAGCAGACCTACGCTTAGTTCCCAGCCGACGCGGAACATCAGGATGGTGGAAACCTCAAGGCACACAAGGCAGGCACCAAGCACGGGAGCGGTCCAGTTTGCCTTTTTGACCTCTTTGATGTAGTTTTTGTTGGGGCTTGTAATAAAGAACATGATGAGAGAGTAAACGATGCAGACAAGGTAAGTAAGTGAAACGGAGGCAAAGGTGTCCACGTCCGCGGGGGTGACCTTTGCGGTTACGCTGTAGGCGGTGTTCGCGACAATCATCAGGATAACGGGAATCCATTTGATCAGGACAAGCTTTTTGCCCGCCTTGTTGACCTTGGACTCTGCCGCTGCCGCAATCTCCTCGGCGCTCTTTTTGCCGGGTGCGTTGACGACATAAAGTCCCAGCAGGCAGACAACGATGCCCGCGGCTTTGAAAATGGTCATTGCCTCGCCGAAGCAGGCAACGCCGATGGCAACGGACACAAGGGACACGCCGATGTTTGCGATGAGACTGCCGATGCTGACGTCCCAGCCGGCACGGTAGAGCATGATGAGGGACAGGTCAATAAATACGATGGTCAAACCAAGGGCATAGGAAGCCCAGTTTGCGCTTGCCACAGCGGCAAGAATGTTTCCTCCGGGGTTGGTTACGAAAAACAGAATGACGCACAATACAAGACCCACAAAATAGCTCAGTGAAAGCGTGGCAAATGAGTTAATTTTTTGGGGTGTAGACTTGCCTGAGACGTTATAGACTGTGTTTCCGAAAACGTTTAATAGGAGGGGAGCGATAAAAAGCAGCATCTCCATGAAGGGTACTCATCCTTTCTCTTTCTTAATATATAGCTTATGCTTCGTATACTACGCTGCCGTCAAAGACGGTGAGAATTACATTGCTGTTGAGGATGTCGTCGGCGGGAATGTCGAAAAGGTTGCGGTCCCAAACAACAAGGTCAGCCAGCTTGCCGTTTTCAAGACTTCCCACAACGGCTTCCTTTCCAACCTTGTAGGCGCCGCCCCAGGTGTAGGCATAGAGCGCGTCCCAAAGGGAAAGCTTTTGCTCCGGGTTCCAGCCGTTGACAGGCTGACCGTCCGGGTACTTACGTGTAACGGCTCTGTGCAGACTTATGCGTGAGTCGTAGGTGACAACGGGGAAGTCGGTGCCGAAGGCAAGGGGAATGCCGTTGTCAAGCATGCTCTTGAATGCCCAAAGGCTCTTTGTGCGGTCAGCGCCAACGCAGTCGGCATACTGCTCGTCCTCGAACTTGGGATAAAGTGCCAAATGCTGGGGCTGAACAGAGCAGATGATGCCCGCCTTCGCCATCCGTGCCCAATCTTGGGGAGCGGACATGTCAAGATGCTCGATGGACATGCGTGAGCCTGTCTCGCCGTTTTCCAAAAGGGCGGCTTCGTACATTTCAATTGCCTTGCGCACAGCTCCGTCGCCAACAGCGTGGAAGTGCAGGTTTATGCCGTGCTTGTGGTATTCCTTTACCCTTGCCGCGTTGTATTCAAGGTCGGTAGCCCAGAAGTTATAATTTGCGTCCGGGTCGTCGGTATAGGGCTCAAGGAGCAGTCCTGTGTGGGCAACCACAATGCCGTCAATAAATTCTTTGATGCCGGCGAAGAATATTTTCTTGTCCGGGTCGCCGTATTTTGCCTTGTTTTCAAGGGCGTCCTCCAAGGTGCCGGGCATGCAGTTGGCGTAGTTGTAGCGGAACTTCAGTGAGCCGTCCTCCACCATGCCGTTCAATACGTCCAAGCTGCCCATATTATAGTTATTAAGGGCGCGCATGTCGGTAACGGAGGTGATGCCGTACTTGCACATGTCGTTACTCTTGGCGGAAATTAGGCGGCGCTCCTTTGCCGCGGGAACGTTGAAGGCATACTTTACAAAGTCGTTCTGAGTTTCCTCAACAAGGTAGCCTGTAATATTCCCCTGGGCGTCTCGGGCATAGCGACCGAAGCGGGTGTCCTTTGCGTCCGCCGGGATGCCAACAAGCTCGATTGCCTTGGAGTTGACCCAAGCGGCGTGGAGATCGCTGTCGTATATGTATACGGGGCGATCAGGGAAAAACTGGTCCAAGATTTCCTTGGTGGGAGCTGTGGGGTCGTCCCACTCGGCGATGACGAAGCCGCAGGCGCAAAGCCATTCACCGTCCGCGTAATCTCCCTCGTTTTGCTTGTAATACTCGTACAGAGCCTTGGCGCAGTCCAAAGCGCTGGAGTTTCCGCCCACGTTGGGGCCGGCGGTCATGTAAGCTCCCGCAAAAAGATGGATGTGGGAATCGCAGATGCCGGGGGTAATGAGACGTGTGCCGCAGTCGCGCAGCTCAGTGCCCTCGTCTGCCAAAGCAAGAACCGCTTCTTTCGAACCAACTAACAATATTTTGTTATCCGCGATGGCAATGCCGCCCGATATCATTCCAAGGGGACCGGCGGTAAAAATGTTCTCACTCAACAAAATTATGTCTGCTCTCTTCATTATTTCCTCCTAAAAGACGTTTTTGTTGAAACCGATAAGGTACGGCAAAATCATATCAGCCAAATTCCCCCAAGTGAATAAAGATATTTTTGTTTTCTTTTAATTTATTTTTACTTAGTTAAATTTATTTTCTGAGCAAAATGTGAAAACAGG
>JAVVZC010000194.1:0-2759 GCA_036650755.1 Oscillospiraceae bacterium | reverse complement strand
TTCCGAAAAATCAATGAGGACGAAGCCTTGTAGCACAAATCTTGTTATGAACCGCAATGCGGTTACATATAAATAACTAAGTATAGGATTATAAAAGGAGAACAAAAAAATGAAGAAACTACTTGCCCTATCCCTTGCACTTGCCATGGTACTAAGCCTTGGCGCTTGCGGAAAGAAAGTCGACAAAACCGCAATGGTAGACGCTTTCAACGCAGTTTCCACCGAATTTGACGCGGCATCAAAACTCGTTAACGACAACGAAGCACTTATTGACGAAGCCACCCACAACGCCTTTATGGAAACCGCAACGCAACTCGCAGATATTAAAGCAGAGGTTGAGAGCGACGACCTTAGCCAAGAAGATGTTGATGAAATCGCAGGAATTCTTACCGGCATGCTTGACGGCGTAAAAATGATGAAAACCGGCGTTGAGCAAATCATTGCCGGCGGCGGAACAGCAGATTCAGGCGAAGCCACAGAACTTTCCCCCGAGCAGCTTGGCATGATGACAGGCGCTTATGAGGAGCTTGCCCCTCTTTGCGAGCAGGCAACACAGCTCTTTGACGCCAATGGTTGGTCCGCAGATGCTGACATGTCCGCCAGCGTTCAACTGGCTCTCGGAACACTTGCCACACTGAAAAACAGCATTGATGACCCCGCAAGCTTTGCAAGCGCAGGCATGAGCTTTGATGAGTTCATTACAGTTGCCAAAAATGTTGTTGATACAATGCCCGCAATGATCGAAGCAATGGGTGTTGCATACGCTGCATAAGTAAATTGTTTTAAAAAACATGGAGCTGTCCCTCGGAGCTGTCCCAAAAGGGTGGCTCCCGAGGGACAGCTCTATTATTTTACTTAAAAAAATTAAAGGAGATCGCTTATGAAAAAATTTTTGGCGCTGCTTCTGGCGCTTTGCATGGTTCTTTCCTTGGCGGCGTGTGGCGATAAAGACGAGCCTGAGGCTGTAAGCACCGATACGGAATGGGCTGTCTATTGGTATCTTTGCGGCAGCGATTTAGAGAGCAATTACGGTGCCGCCACCAGTGATTTGCAGGAAATGATGGAAGTGACCCTTCCCGAGAATGTGAAAATCGTCATTCAAACCGGCGGTGCCGCTACTTGGCAAAACGATATTATCAGCACGGAAACCCTTCAGCGCTACGTCTATGACAGCGAGGGGCTTAAGCTGCTGGAGGAGCAACCCTCCGCCAGCATGGGCGAGGAAGCAACTCTTTCGGAGTTCCTCAGCTTTGCCAAGGAAAACTACCCCGCAAAGCACACTGCCGTCACAATGTGGAACCACGGCGGCGGCTCTGTCAGCGGCGCCTCCTTTGATGAGCTTTACGAAATGGACTCCCTTGACCTCAATGAAATGCGGGGCGCCTTCACCACCGCCTTTGAAGCGGACGAAGCTAATCAGCCCATTGACATCATCGGCTTTGACACCTGCCTAATGGCGACGGTTGACGTTGCCAACACCTTTACGGATATTGCAAAATATCTGGTTGCCTCCGAGGAAACCGAGCCGGGAAACGGCTGGCTCTATTCCGGCTGGGTCGGTGCGCTTGCCGAAGACCCGACAATTGAGCCCTTGGAGCTTTCAAAAGTCATCTGCGACACCTACATGCAGGGCTGTGAGGATATCGGCACAGAGGACAACACAACCCTCTCTGTAACGAACCTTTCCAAGGTCGGCGAGCTGCTTTCTGCCTACGATGATTTTGGCAAGGACGCCTTGAACGCCGCCGCGGAAAATCCCGCATTTTTCACCTATTTTTCAAAGGTGGGCGGCAGCGTTGAAAACTACGGCGGCAATACCCGTGAACAGGGCTTCACAAATATGGCGGACTTGGGCGATTTGGCAAGAGGAACCGGGGAGCTTTTGCCCGAAACCTCCGCCAGAGTTTTATCCGCCTTGGAGGACTGCGTGGAATACAAGGTAAACGGCAAATTCCGCCAGAAATCCACGGGACTTGCCTGCTACTACTCCTACAACGGCGACCTTGATGACCTTGCAAGCTTCGTGAAGCTGGGCGCGGGCGAGTCATTTAAGTATTTCTATTCCTACGGGCTGACAGGTGAGCTGTCCGACGAGGGCATGGCATATCTCGGCGATATGCAGATTGAAAGCTTGCCGGAAGCTGTGAACCTTGGCAGCGTAAGTTGGGACAACGCCCCCTTAACCGTTGACGCGGAGGGCTTTGCAACCATGAACTTGGGTGCCGAGGCGAAGGATGTTCTTGCGTCCATCGGCTTCCAGCTCTACTATGTTGACGCCGAGGAGGACCTTATGCTTTGCCTTGGCACGGATAACGACCTTGACGCCGACTGGGAAAACGGCATATTCAAGGACAATTTCCGCGGCGTTTGGGGCAGCATTGACGGCGCTCTCTGCTACATGGAAATTGCCTATGAGGGCGAGGACTACAACATCTATTCCGTTCCCATTCTGCTAAACGACGAGGAATATAACCTGAGCGTCGTCTATGACTTTACAAGCGAAGAATTTTACATTGAGGGCGCAAGAAAAGCCATTGACGAGAGCGGCGCCGCGGACAAAAACCTTCGCATTTTGGTGGAGGGCGATAAAATTCAAACCATCCACTACGCAACAGCCATAAGCTCCGAAAGCGATGAGCTGACCGCGGTTCCCGTGGACACCATAACAGTCACAGCCGACACCGCTTTTTCCGAAATGGACATGGGCGACGGAACCTTCGTAATGGTTTTTGAAATGACGGACAGCCAAGGCAAAACAG
>JAVVZC010000193.1:0-2768 GCA_036650755.1 Oscillospiraceae bacterium | reverse complement strand
CCCACCCGCTTCACCACATTCGGTGCCATTTTGAAGGGCAGTTTTTCATAGGAGGTGCCATAGGCGTTATATTTTCTCACAAGCTTAATCGCGTCAAACTTGCACTTTGTGGTACACATTCCGCAGCCCACGCAGATGGTTTCGTCCACCTGAACGGCTCCGCAACCAAGGCAGCGCCTTGTTTCACGCTTTAGCTGCTCCTCGGTGAAGGTTTCGCGGGTGTCCTCAAAGGATTTTTCCTTGCCTTGGCTGTGCCCCGCTTTTTGCCTTGGGGTGTTGTCAAAGCTTGAGGTCAGGGCGGCTCTATCCAGCCCCTGCTTATCAAGGGAGCTGTATTCTCGGCGGTCACGGCCAAGGGTCAGGCTTTGCCCCTCCCAAACGGCGCGGTGCATGGAGATTGCGCCCTGCTTGCCCGCCGTGATGGCGTCAATTGCAAACTTGGGTCCCGAATAGACGTCGCCGCCCACGAAAATGTCCGCCACGGCGGTTTGGAAGGTGAAGCCGTCGGCGCGGGCTGTGTCTCCGCGACCCAGCTCCACAGCGCTACCTTCAAGCAGCTTGCCCCAGTCGATGCTTTGACCCACGGAAACAAGGACGTAATCGGCGGGGACGGTGATGGTTTTGTCCTCGTCAAATTTTGGTGCGAACTTGCCCAGCTCGTCGAAAACGGAGACGCATTTTTTGAATTCCACAGCCAAAACCTTGCCGTTTTCCACTATTATGCGCTTTGGTCCCCAGCCGTTTTCAATGTTGATGCCCTCGGACCTTGCCTCGGCAATTTCCTCGGGAAGCGCGGGCATTTCGTCAGCGCTTTCAAGGCAGAACATGCTGACCTTCTCCCCGCTTTGGCGGATTGCGGTGCGGGCAACGTCGATTGCCACATTGCCGCCGCCGATGACCACCACGTTTCCTGAAAGCTGCTTGTCGTGACCCAAATTGACCTCACGGAGAAAATCAACGCCGGTGACGACGTTTTCCGCGTCCTCGCCCTCGATTTTCAGCTTCCGCCCCGCCTGAGCGCCGATTGCAAGGTAAAACGCCTCATAGCCCTCACGGCGCAGCTCCGCCAAGCTGACGTCGCGTCCAACCTCAACGCCTGTTTTGAACTCAACGCCCATTTCACGGAGGATGTCGATTTCGGCGTTTACCACGTCTTTTTCCAAGCGGAAGGAGGGTATGCCAAGGGTCAGCATTCCGCCCAATTTTTCCTGCTTTTCAAAAACCGTGACCGCGTAGCCGTCGATTGCAAGGTAGTAGGCGCAGGAAAGCCCCGCGGGGCCGGCGCCCACAATCGCCATCTTTTTGCCGTAGTCGTTGCGCTTTTCGGGGACGAAGCGGGTGGCGGCGGAAAGCTCCTTGTCGGCGATGAATTTTTTGATTTCGTCAATTGCGATTGGGGAGTCGATGTCGCCTCGGGTACACTCGCTTTCGCAGGCGCGGGGGCAAATTCTTCCGCAAACCGCCGGGAAGGGATTTTCTTTTTTGATAAGCTCCAGCGCCTCGGTGTATTTGCCCAAGGACGCAAGCTTTATGTAGCCCTGAACCGCGATATGGGCGGGGCAGGCGGTTTTGCAGGGGGCTGTGCCGCTTTCCACCACGTCACGGCGGTTCTCGCGGTAGTTAACGTTCCAGTCCTTTTCACGCAAAACGTGGTCGTGGGCTGTTTTGAAAACCTCTACCTTGAGGGGCTTTTCACTGCAAAGCTTTTGACCCAGCTTCAAGGCGTTTGTGGGGCAATTTTCCACGCATTGACCGCAGGCAACGCAGTTTTCGGAATTGACCTCGGATATGTAGTTTGACCTTATCATGTCCGGGGAATTGAACATAATTGCGTTGCGCATGGAGTAGCAGGAGCAGGCACAGCAGTTGCAGATGGCGTGAGTTTTGCCGTTGTCGATGTTGGGGATGGAGTGCATCAAGCCGTTGTCCTCGGCTTTTTTGATGATTTCGAATGCCTCCTCACGGGTGATTTCCCTTGCTCTGCCCGTGCGGATATAGTATTCCGCGCCGCTGTCCAGTTGGAGGCACATGTCTTTTTCAAGGTGACCGCAGCCCTGACCCAAAAGCCTTCTGGAGCGGCGGCAGGTGCAGTCCGCAACCGCGAAGCGGGTGGCGTTGTTCAGGATTGTCGCAACCTCCTCAAAGGCGACGTGGTGGCTGTCGCCATCAATGGAGGATTGGATGGGGATAACCCGCATGGGTCCCAAGCCAACAGGCATTCCCGGCGCCATCAGCGCGCCGCGAAGTCTTGCGTATTCCTCAAATGCTCGGGGGATTGCGGGGAATTTTTCGCAAAGCTCTTTGTTTTCAACGGTTTTTTCCATGACTCCGGGCACAAAAACAGTCAGCTCAAAAACGTCCTCGCCGTTTTCGGAATGGAAAATGCAGGCGCCAACTTGGGCAAGCTCCCGCGCCAGCCTGTCGGTTTCCTCGATGGATTTGCCGCATTTTTTGGCAATTTGGGCAATGGTTTGGGTTTTGCGAAGCTCCATTCCAAGCCCTACCTCCGCCATTTCATCCGTTACAACACAGTCCAAAACGTAGTATTCCGGGGCGTTTTCGTCGATTTTGACCAGAAGTGCCGTGGGTCCGCTGATTTTCTTTGCTAGCTTGATTATCAGTTTTCTTGCCGCCATAATGTACCTCCGACTAATATTTTTTTAAATTGCCGTCGCCCCGGGCGAGATGTGCAACATTTATACTTTTTATGCTTATTTTGACGATTATATCACCATATTGCATATATGGCAAGATGGGATATCGGGGGG
>JAVVZC010000192.1:0-2771 GCA_036650755.1 Oscillospiraceae bacterium | reverse complement strand
CCCGCTTCGGCGGCTTTTTCCTCCGCCTCCTCAAGTGCCTCCCTGGCTTCATCAAGTGCCTCTTGTTTCTTTTCGGCTTCGTCCTCGGCTTTGTCCGCGGCGGCGTCTTTTGCGTCCTCCCGAAGGTCGTTTCGCTCCGCCATAATTTCCTTCACCGGCTTTTTAAGCCATTCTTCAAGGCTTGTTTCCCCTGCCTTGGGGTTTTCCGCCATTAGCTTTTGCACCAAAATCAGCTTGCCCGGGGTCACGCCCAGCGCCTTGGCTTCGTCCAGCTGCTCAGGGCTAATCGCAAGGGCTTCAACGGAAATATGGCTGTTGCTTTCGGCACAGCGAAGGCTGACAAGCTCCAGTAAATGTGCCGCCAGCTTTTCGGCGGAGGCGGGTTTTTTGCCCGAAGCGGCGATAACGATGCCGCCCTCGCCCGCAAAATAGCCCTCCTTGGAAATTTCTTCAAGGGTAAGGGAAATGGCTTGGTCGATGGTTTTGTTGTTCAGGGTTTCAAGCTTAATTTCACGCAAAAGCGCCTCGCCGTCGTCGTTCACGGCACGGGCGGAGAGCACCCGCTCAAAAATGTTGAGGGTGAATTCCACCGAGGGGTTCACGTCCATGCTCACATAGGAGGCGGGGGTTTTGTAGGCGTAAGCCCCAAGCCCCAAGCCGCAAATCAGCGTAAAGCAGGCTGCCATTGCGGCAATGCGCCCCAAAAGCTTTGGCTTTTTGACGGTAATTTTTTCAAGCTCCAGCTGCTGACCCAAGGCGTAATTTTGGTTTTTCAGTTGAGTTACCCCGCCGTCGTCACAGAGAGCCGCAACAAATTTTCCTTTGATTTCAACGACTATGGCTTTCATTTGTTCAGCTCCTCTCTGATTGGTCGAAGGTATTCGGCAAGCCGGGGGAAGTCCCCCCACAAAAGCTCCACTGCCGCTATGATATACTTTCGGTGCCGCTCCAAGATTTTTCGGGGTATGCCGGTGTTTTTTTCAAGTATTTTAATGGGTAGCTGCCGTGAGCTGTGCAATTCGTTCATGAGTATGGGGTTTTTTAGCAGATAGGCGGCGGCACGGGCGCAGGCGGCTTTGGTTTTTTCCGCCTTTGGCGAAACGGCGCTCAGCTCAAAAAAGGAAAAGCCGTAAGCGGCGAAAATGGCGTTTGCAGCCTGAATTTCCTCCACCGCGGAGGGTTCAGGCTCCTGCACCAAGCCTTTTTTCACTTGGAGCAGAACCTCGCTGCACTCCTCCTCGTCCTCCGCCTCACCGCTGAAAACCGAGGGAGAAACGGAAACCTCACTGCGGAATTTTTGGTTTGCGTCGAAGTAGTCATATAATCTGCGGCGGATTACAAGCTTTGCAAAGCTTAAAAAGTGACCCTCACCACGGCTGAATTTGTCCAGCGCCTCGTCGAAGGCGGAAAGGGCAATCGACCACTCGTCGTCGCTGTCCGTGACGTAGTGCTTTGCGCAATCCGACGCGCATTTTAAGATAAAGGGCTTGTATTCGCGAATAAAATCCTCTCGGCTTTGGGGGTCGGACCTGATTTCCGTCACCCTTAAGTCCAGCTCAAGCAAAAAGCTCACCGCCTCCAAATGTTGTTGTTTGTGGCAAAATCGCCCAAATTTCGTGTTTGTTTGATTATATAGGCAAATTTAATTTTGGGCAAGCACAAAATTTTTCGCCCTACCCCAAAAAAATTACCCCCCAGCCCGAAAGTATATCATAGCGGCAGGGAGACGCCGCCGGGGACTTGCGTAAAGCCCCCAAAAAAACAATCTTGTATTTTGAAAGGATTTTGAAAATGAGAAAATTTGCAGATAACAAGGCAGTTCATATTTCCCACGTAACGGTAATCATTGCGACTGTCCTGCTCCTGTGCGGGCTTTCCGTCGGCGCCTACGCCATTATGGCTCCCGCCTCCTATGTGAGCATGGATGTGAACCCCTCCATCGAATACACACTGAACATGTTCGACAGAGTTCTCTCCGTTAACGCCGTCAACGAGGACGGCGCCCAAATCCTAAAGGACATCGACCTTAAGGACATGAACAACGCGGCAATCGACGAAGCCATTGCAATGACTCTCGCGGAAATCACCAAGGAGGGCTACTTTGACGGTAACGCCCCCGGCGGTGTTGTTATCACCACCTCCGGCAAGGAAAGCGAAGCCTCCGCAACGCTTGCGGGGCACCTTAAAGAGCTGGTGGAAGCAGAATGCGCAAAAAATAAGCAGAACGTGTCCATCGAAGCCATGAGCATTGACAAGGCAAAGCTTGAGGAAGCAAAGGCTTTGGGCGTGACCCCGGGCAAGCTTCTGCTGGTTCAAAAGCTTCAAGCGGAAAACCCGGGCGGCGAAGCCATTGCCCTTGAGGATTGGCTGAAAAAATCCGTCCGTGAAATAATGGCGGAAACCGAGCGTCTTGATGAGCTGAACGACAAGGACGAGGACGATAAGGACACCGAAGCCGACAAGGCAGAGGATCTTGCCGACGAAGCCGAGGACAAGGCAGAGGAGGAGACAGACAAGGCAGAGGAAGCGGCAGAAGCCGAAAGAGAAGCCGCCGAGGAAGCAAAGGACAAAGCCGAGGAAAAGGCTGACAAGGAAAAGGAAGCCGCCGAAAAGAAAAAGGACGAAGCCGCGGAAGCCGCCGACAAGGCAAAGGATGAAGCCGACAAGCTGAAGGACAAGGCGGAAAAGGAAAAAGAAGCCGCCGAGGATAAGGCAAAGGAAGCTGCCGACAAAGCCGAGGAGGAAGCTGAACTAGCCAAGGAAGCCGAGGA
>JAVVZC010000191.1:0-2772 GCA_036650755.1 Oscillospiraceae bacterium | reverse complement strand
ATTTCTCTCGAAAAAGTTGGCAAAATCTCACAGAATATGGTATGCTGTTTAGGCAATAAACACCCGCTAGGTCGGGAGCAAAGAAAAGAAAGAGGAACTCTATGAAACACACCAAAATCAGCGCATTGGCACTTGCCCTAATCATGCTTTTATCCCTGTTTTCCGGCTGCACTGCGGAAAAACCGGAGACTGCAAAGCCCGTAAACGTGACCGATATGATGGGTCGCGAATGCGCCCTTGACGCTCCTGCCACAAAAATCGTCGCACTTACCGCCGCGGACTGCGAAATCCTCTACGCCATCGGCGCAGGTGACGCCCTTGTCGGACGGGGAAGCTACTGCCAATTTCCCGCCGAGGCGCTTGCCGCCCCCGAGGTGCAATCCGGCAGCGAAACAAACCTTGAACAAATCATCGCCCTTAAGCCCCAAGTGGTGCTTATGAGCACCATGGCTCAAACCGAGGAGCAGGTCGCGGCACTTGAAAAAGCCGGCATCCGCGTGGTGGTCAGCAACGCCGCCGACATCGAGGGCGTCTACAAATCCATCGGGATTATCGGCGCTGTGACCGGCAAGGACAAGGAAGCCGCCGCCCTTGTTTCCGACATGAAAAAGAGCTTCGCGGAGCTTAGCGCAAAGGTTGCCACAAAGGAAGAAAAAACCGTTTACTTCGAGGTTTCGCCTCTGGAATACGGACTTTGGACAGCGGGCAAAAACACCTTTATGGACGAAATTGCCAACATGCTGGGTCTGAAAAACGCCTTTGCGGACATTGAGGGCTGGGCAGAAATTTCCGAGGAGCAGGTGCTAAGCCGCAACCCGGATTACATCGTCACAATCACAGCCGCCATGGAGGGTGCCCCCTCACCCGTCGCCGAAATTTTGGCGCGCAAGGGCTGGGAGGGTCTGAACGCGGTCAAGAATTCCGCGGTTTTCAACGCCGACACCAATGAGATTTCCGTGCCCGGGCCCCGGCTCGTAAACGCCGCCCAAGCACTCTACAGCTTTGTTTACGGCGCATAAAAATGAGCGCTTCGGCGCGGTCGCATACATTATAATGTCCCTTGCGACGCTGGCGATTTTTTTGCTCTGCGTCTGCGTGGGAAGCGTTGCCGTGCCCTTAAATGACGCGCTAAGCTCTGTTTTCGGCGCAATTTTCGGCTTCGCGTCCGAGGATGCTGCCGCCCGTGCCATCATCGTTTCCGTCCGTCTGCCCAGAGTGCTTTGCGTCGCCCTTTCAGGTGCGGCGCTTTCACTTTGCGGCGGCGCAATGCAGGGGCTTTTGCGAAACCCCTTGGCGGACGGCTCCACCCTTGGCGTTTCAAGCGGCGCGTCTTTGGGCGCTGTTTTGGCGATTGCGCTGGGACTGCAAATTCCCGGATTTTCCGGCGGAGCCACCATGCTGATGGCGATGCTTTTTGCCTTTATTTCCCTATTTGTCATTTTATCCCTTGCCTATCGCTTGGATTATTCACTGTCCACAAACACGATTATTCTCATCGGAATAATTTTTTCCATGTTCGCCTCCAGCCTTATCAGCCTTGTGATTGCCTTTGCGGGGGAGCGGGTTCGAACCATCACTTTTTGGACTATGGGCTCACTTTCCGGCACCGGCTTCACCGATGTTTTGACACTTTTGGCGGCACTGCTGATTTTTGGCGGGCTGCTTTTGCGCTATTCCCGAGAGCTTAACGCCTTCGCCATCGGCGAGGACAACGCCCGCAGCATCGGCGTGAATGTCCGTCGGGTGAAGCTTATGGTGCTCATTTGCGCCTCCGCGCTCATCGGAGTTTGCGTTTCAATCGGCGGAACCATCGGCTTTGTGGGGCTTGTGACCCCCCACATGACCCGCATGCTGGTGGGGCCAAACCACAAAAAACTGCTCCCCGCCTCCATCTTCGCGGGAGCCTGCTTTTTGATGCTTGCCGACCTTTTGGCGCGGACGGTTTTGAACCCCATCGAGCTGCCAATCGGCGTTGTGACCTCCTTTATCGGCTCCATTGTGTTCATTTATATCTTCTACAAGTCGGGAAAGGGGCGCTGAGAAATGCTTGAAATTGCAAATCTTGGGGTGGAATTCGGCGGGCTTAAAATCCTTGACGACATCAGCTTTTCCCTTGAAAGCGGGCAATGGCTGATGCTGGTTGGACCAAACGGCGCGGGCAAAAGCACAATCGTAAATTCCATCGCCGGCGGCTGTCCACACAGCGGAACAATTTTGCTTGAGGGCGAAAATATCGCCGCCATGAAGCCCGCCCTGCTGGCGCAAAAGCTGGGATTTTTGTCCCAAAGCCACAATGTGGGCTATTCCTTCACCGTAAAAGAGGTAGTTGCGCTGGGGCGTTACGCCTATTCCCGGGGTTTTTTCGGCAAGGGTGATGTGGAGGGCAAAAAGCAGATTGATGAGGCGCTGGCGCTGACCGGGCTTTCGGATTTTGCGGAGCGCTCCGTGCTCTCACTTTCCGGCGGTGAGCTGCAGCGCTGTTTTTTGGCACAGCTTTTCGCGCAAAACCCCAAGCTTTTGGTGCTGGATGAACCAACAAACAATCTTGATTTGCTCTACCAAAAGCAGGTTTTTGAGCTGCTGCAGGACTGGATTTCCCAGCCCGGGCGAGCCGTAATCTCCGTTGTCCACGACCTGAGCCTTGCCCGAGCCTTCGGAACGGATGCCCTGCTGCTGGACAAGGGGAAAATCGTCGCCCAAGGCAAGGCGGCAGAGGTGATTTCGGACGAAAACCTAAGGTCGGTCTACGGCATGGACGTGGGGGAGTTTATG
>JAVVZC010000190.1:0-2791 GCA_036650755.1 Oscillospiraceae bacterium | reverse complement strand
AAAAAAGCAAAAGCCCCGCCGTGGTGGCGGGGCTAAAAAAATCAGGGGTTCATGGTGTAGTTTGGCGCTTCCTTGGTGATATAGATATCGTGGGGGTGGCTTTCCTTCAAGCCGGCGCCGGTAATTCTGACAAAGCGGCTGTTTGTGCGCAGGGATTGGATGTCGGGAGTTCCGCAATAGCCCATGCCGGAGCGAAGCCCGCCCACCATTTGGAAGATGGAGTCGGAAACCGAGCCACGGTAGGGGACGCGTCCCTCAACGCCTTCGGGAACCAGCTTTTTGTTGTCCTCTTGGAAGTAGCGGTCGCGGGAGCCCTTTGCCATGGCGGCAAGACTGCCCATGCCACGATAAACCTTGAATTGACGACCCTGATAAACCTCGGTTTCGCCGGGGCTTTCCTCACAGCCTGCAAAAAGTGAGCCCAGCATAACAACGGAGGCGCCCGCCGCGATTGCCTTGACAATGTCGCCGGAGTATTTCACACCGCCGTCGGCGATGATGGGGATGCCGTATTTGTCGCCCATGGCGGCGCATTCCAAAACGGCGGTCATTTGGGGAACACCGATGCCGGCGACAACTCGTGTGGTGCAGATGGAGCCGGGGCCGATGCCGACCTTAACGCAGTCCGCGCCCGCCTTGATGAGGGCTTCCGTGCCAACGGCTGTGGCGACGTTGCCGGCGATAAGCTGAACATCGGGAAATTTTTCTTTGATAAGTGTGACATTTCGCAAAATGTTTTGGGAGTGACCGTGGGCGCTGTCTAGGACGAGAACATCAACGCCGGAGGCAACAAGCGCGCCCGCGCGGTCGAGAATGTCCGAGGTGACGCCGATTGCGGCGGCGCAGAGCAGACGGCCGTGGTCGTCCTTTGCGGAATGGGGATAGGCAAGGGCTTTTTCGATGTCCTTGATGGTGATAAGTCCGGCAAGCTTGCCGTCGTTGTTCACAAGAGGCAGCTTTTCGATTTTGTGGGTGTGGAGGATTTTCTTTGCCTCCTCAAGGGTTGTGCCGATGCGACCTGTGATAAGGTTTTCGCTTGTCATCACGTCGGAGATGATTTGAGTCATGTCCTCCTCAAACTTCATGTCACGGTTTGTGATGATGCCCACCAGCTTGCCCTCGGTGTCAATGATGGGCACGCCGGAAATGCGGAATTTTGCCATAAGCTGATCCGCTTCGCCGATTGTGCGGTCTGCCGTAAGGGAAAAGGGGTTGGTGATAACACCGTTTTCAGAGCGCTTAACAAGGTCAACCTGCTCTGCCTGAGCTTCGATGCTCATATTTTTGTGGATAACGCCGATGCCGCCCTCACGCGCCAAAGCGATTGCCATGCGGTATTCTGTAACTGTGTCCATGGCGGCGCTTATAAGGGGGATATTCAGTGCGATTTTTTTTGTTAGCTTTGTGCAAAGGTTGATGTCAGTGGGCAAAACGTTGCTCTCCGCCGGGATGAGAAGAACGTCGTCATAGGTAAGACCCTCGCCGATTATGCGGTCTGAAACGGTAATTTTATTCTCCAATTTCGCCACTCCCTCCAAATTTGTTTGAGTTATTGTACTCCTCTGACGGACAGCCGTCAACTCCGTATTTGAAAATATTATTTTCCATCGCTTGAACGTGCGTAGAAAAAGATGTATTGCTGGGCAAGTCCGGCAAATTCGCCCAAAACCTTGGGGTCAAAGTCCCGGGGGAAATGCTCCTTAAGCGCCCGCTTCATCCAAACGTCGATGGGAAAAGCGTCCATGCGGTGAAGCCCAAAAAGCAGCACGCAGCTTGCGACTTTGTTTCCGATGCCGTGGATTTTTTTCAGCTCGTTTAAGGCTTCCTCGGGGCTGAGCTCGGCAAACATCGAGGGGCAGAGACTGCCCTCGGAAACGGCGCGGGCGGCATTTAATATGTATGCGGCACGGTAGCCGCAGCGCAGTGGAGCCAAATCGCTTTCGTCAAGGACGGCGATTTTTGAAGCCTCAGGGAAGGAATAGAAGCCCTCGCCCAGATTTTCACCAAAGTGTCCGCAGAGGGTGGATATTATTTTTTTGATGCGGGGGATGTTGTTGCATTGGGAGACAATAAAGCTGCAAAGCGCCTCCCAAAAATCCTGACGCAGGATGTGGATGCCACTGCCAAACTCGGCGCAGGTTTTGAGGTAATCCGATTGGGTGAATTTTGCGCCGGCGCTTATGTAGTCGGTGTCCAAGTCGAAATAGTCCCGCCAAAAGGGCAGGTCGTTTTCGGGGGCGTCGCAAAAAACGCTGTCGTTTTCCTCCCAAAGCCGAAGCACGCGGCCGCCGGCAACGCCTGTGTAGGCGCCGTTTTCGTCTCGGCTCCAACGAAAGCATTGACCGCAATCCAAGGTTTTTGAGATGGAAAGCTCAGGGGTGGAGGCGAGGATTATTCCGCTTTTTGTGCAGCTGGGCATGGTGGTTTCCTCCGAGTTTTTGCAAAAATCCCGCCCCAGAATGAGGCGGGATCGATTGTTTTTGACTTAATAGAAGCGCTTGTTCTTGTTCTTACGTGCCGCCTCAGACTTTTTGCGACGCTTGACACTGGGGCTCTGGTAGTATTCCTTTTTTCTTAGGTCTGAAAGGACTCCGGATTTTGCACAGCTTCTTTTAAACCTTTTCAGGGCGCTGTCCAGAGATTCATTATCTTTAACGCGAACTTCCGACATTTTATTTCCCTCCCTCCAAATGCGCCACGAGGCGCTTTAAGGGCCATCAACTATGGCTTTAACAACGCTATTATAATTGGTATTGGGGGTAATGTCAAGCACATTATTCTTTTTGACCGC
>JAVVZC010000189.1:0-2808 GCA_036650755.1 Oscillospiraceae bacterium | reverse complement strand
AGCATCGGAAGCCCCAGCGCCAGCATAACAATGGCTTCGCCCAAGCCCACCTGTGCCCCAAAAAGCACAAAGCTTTCCCAAAACGCCTCCGGCGCCACCAGTGTAAATGCAAGCACCGCCCCGATTATGGGTGCGTTGAACAGCACGGGCATCAGGCAGGCGGCTATACAAGCGCCCATGGTGACCCCGCTTTGCGTGTCGCCGATTGGCGCTTTTTTTCTTGCCCAAATACCGATTGCGGCAACACAGCCTGTTGCAAGCAGGGTTGCAAGGGAGCCGAAAACAATGTCCAGCAGTCCGGCGGAGGAGCCGATAAGGTTTGCGATTAGACAGCCGATTGTCAGCCCCAAGGCGGACAGGGGGAAGAAAAACGGCAGTATGCACAGCACCTCGGACACTCGGGCTTGGATAGCCCCGAAGCTGATGGGCGCAAGCCCAATTGTGAGCGCCGCGTAGAGCGCGCCGATGGCGGCGGCGAAAACCAGCTTTTTTGTTGTGAAATTCATGCTTTGATTTTACCTTTCAGGGTTTGGGTTTTGGCTGAATTTACAGCCGCAATAGTTTTGGCGGTATAGTCCCAGCTCATTCGAAAGTTGGATGGAGCGCTTGTAGCCCTCACGTTTTTTGAAGTCCGAGGGCAGCCACGAAACGCCAAGCTCCTCCCCAAGGGCGGTGCCGATTTCGTTAATGCGCTTCGCGTCCTTGTGGGGGCTGACGGAAAGCGTACTGCAAAAATAGTCGAAGCCGCCTTCCTTTGCCAGCCTTGCGGTTTCACCAAGGCGCAGGCGGAAGCATTCCGTACAGCGGCGTCCCCCCTCGGGCTGATTTTCAAGCCCTTTTGAAACAGCGTCAAAGGCTTCGCCCTCATAGCCGCATTCCAAAATATTTGCCCGCTCCGGGAAGGCGGAAACTACTTTTCGCAGCCAAAACAGGCGCTTTTCGTATTCCTCAAGGGGCTGAATGTTGGGATTGTAGAACAAAACCCAAACATCAAAAAACTCCGTCAGGTACTCCAAAACATAGGAGCTACAGGGTCCGCAGCAACATTGAAGCAAAAGCCGAGGTCGGCGTCCGTCCAAGGCTTTTGTGATTTTGTCGGTTTCAAGCTGAAAATTTTGGGGCATTTGCCGCTCCCCTTTCTTTGGCTTTTGTTGCTGTGGGGCGGAGGAAATGCCCAAAAAGCCATAATAATGGTTGACTTATACCGATTGATTATAATACTATAGAGGCGAAATTGCAAAGATATCTTATTTGCTTAAAGTCTGGAGAACATATGAAAACAAAACGCATTATCGTGCCCCTGCTTGTTGCCCTCGCCGTAATTTGCCTTTCGGGCTCCGCTTTTGCGGCGTCCTTTTCGGATTTTACCGACGTTTCGGGGCACTGGGCGGAGGAAACCATACATAAAGGCTTTGACGACGGCTTGATTTCCGGCTTTGAGGACGCCACAATAAAGCCCGACGCCCCCATCACAACGGCGCAGATGATTACAATTCTCTGCCGTGTTTTGGGCGCAAGTGAAACGGCGGACACCACAGCGCTGAACCTTCCGCCCGACGCTTGGTACAGCGCCGCCGCGGGACAGGCTCTCCATTTGGGGCTGATTTCTCCCCAAATCGGCTCCCTTGACGCGCCCATGACTCGGCAAAACGCCTTTGCCCTGCTCTCACGCGCCTTCTCACTTGAGCCGGCACAGACCGACCTTGCCGTCCTTGCCCCCTTTTCCGACAGCGGCAACATTTCGGCGGCAAACAAAAACGCCATGGCGGCGCTGGTTTCAAGACAAGTGGTTCAAGGCTTTGGCAGTACGCTAAACGTAAACGGCAGCATTACGAGAGCTGAATTTTTAACCATCCTCTACCGAGTTGCCGCCTCCTACATAAACCCTTTTGAGCTGAACGTCAACACCTTCGGCGGTGTTGTCCTAAAAGGCAGTGGCACTCTTAATAATCTTAGCCTTGGCGACAACATTTGGTTCGACTGCGCCGCCGAAACTGTCAGCCTTAACGCCCTCACGGCAAAAAGCCTTACACTTCGCTCCCATGCTCTCAGTTCCCTTAGCATCGGCGGCGGCACAAGCTTGGACCGCTTGGTGCTGGATTGCGGAAGCTACGACTTTTCCCTCCCCGCGGGAAGCGCCGCAAAAATCGGCACAGTTCAGCTTGCGGGCAGTGGCAAGGCGGAGCTTTTGGACAGCGCCGCCACCAATATTGAAATTACGGGCAAGGGAATTAGCGCAAAAATCGGCGGCGTCCACGAAAGCCTTATCATCAGCGGAAACGGCAACACCATTGAGCTTTCAAGCGGTGCGGAAATTTCCCGACTTTTGGTTTTGGGCAGTGACAACAAGCTGGTTTTCGGTGAAAACAGCAGTCTAAGTCAGATTTCCGTTTCCGGCGCCCACAACAACATCACCACAAAGGGCAAGCATAGCGGCACGGTTTCTTTGGGCGGAAAAGAAAATCTGCTCTTTATAAACAGCAGTGAAGCTTTGAGCGACGTTTCCGTTTCGGGACAGGGCAACTGGCTCACCCTTGCCTGCACGGATATCAACTCACTAAACCTTGACGGCGGCTCAAACACCGTCCACAAAACAAGCCCCGGCAAGCTCCAAAGCCTTACAATTCCCGGTAGCGGCAACGCCTTTGTGCTCTATGTGGGCAACACCCTCCCCTTGGCGAAAATTTCCGGCAGTGGCAACACACTGACGGCGGACGGCACAATAGACGACATCCACATCACGGGACGCAAAACCATCCTCAACGGCAAGGGCAGCTGTGGAAGCCTTGTTTTGGACTCCTCGGGCTG
>JAVVZC010000188.1:0-2810 GCA_036650755.1 Oscillospiraceae bacterium | reverse complement strand
GATTTTCTTTGTTTAACACAAACCACAGCTTTCTGTATGTCTGCACAGTCATTGTTGTTCTGTTCATCATTTCGGAATCAATCTTTTTTCTCGTCAAGGCGTGGCGTCGCGCAAAAGAACTGAATATCGACAAAAAGGCGCTTAAAAAAATTGCGGCGTCCTCGGCAGTTTTTACAATTGCCCCCGCAATTGCAATTCTTTTGGGAGTTATAACCCTCTCAAAGGCATTGGGACTTCCGTTTCCTTGGCTTCGTCTCAGCGTTATCGGCGCTCTCACCTATGAGCTGCCCGCCGCCGAGGCGGCCGCAACGGCTGTTGGTGCTTCCATCAGCAGCATCGTCACCGACCCGAAAATTTTTACAACCATCGCATGGGTTATGACTCTGGGCATTCTGCCCGGCATCACGCTTTTGCCCTTCATCGGCAAAAAAATCCAAAGCGGTGTGGTGAAAATTAAGCGCAAGGACGAAAAATGGGGCGAGCTGTTCATGTCCTCCCTGTTTATCGGCATGATTGCCGCGTTTTTGGGCGTTGTTTTCGCAAAGGTCAATTTGGGATTGGTGGGTTGGATACCCGTTTTTGTCATGATTGCTGCTGCGGTGGTCATGGTAATCTGCGCGTTTTTCATCAAGGTTCTAAAGTGGGATTGGCTGACCGATTTTGCCCTGCCCATCAGTATGCTCAGCGCAATGGCGCTTTCCATTCCAATCACCAATGTGGTCAATTCAGTAGTGGGAGGTTAACAAAATGAAAAAAGAAAAGAAAAGCTACAACGATTCCGTTCACTTTGCGGGGCGTATTTGGACCATTTCGGCAGTTACCCTCCTTATTTGCGTTCCCGCGGCAATCTGCGTTTATTTTGACGCATGGCCCGCATTTTCCGGCGTTTTCAAAGGACTTTTGGGCGTTGCTCCGATTTTTTGGACGGTTTCCATTATTGAGCTGTTTACATACGTTCCCATGCTGGGCAGCGGCGGCTCCTATTTGGGCTTCGTAACCGGCAACCTCACAAACCTTAAAGTTCCCTGCGCCCTAAACGCCATGCAGTCGGCAGGCGTGGAGCCGGGCTCCGAGGAGGGCGACGCAATTTCAACAATCGCAATCGCGGTTAGCGCACTTGTCACAACCCTCATTATCGCCGCGGGTGTTTTGGGACTTTCCTTCATCCGTCCGGTAATCGAGTCGCCAATTCTTGTGCCCTGCTTTGACAACATTCTGCCCGCGCTTTTTGGCGGACTTGCGGTGGTTTATGTTTCAAAGAACTGGAAAATTGCCATTGTTCCTCTTGTTTTCATGGTGGTTTTGTTCCTTATTGTGCCCTCGCTTGCGTCCTCCGTGGGTATTCTCGTTCCTGTTGGCGCAATAATCGCCATTGTGGCGGCGCGAATTTTCTACAAAAAAGGATTTATAAAATAGGGGGAATATATTTATATGTGGTGGTTAATTATACCGGCACTTGTGCTCGTTTTTCTTGCTGTAATTATCATTCGCACTCTGCTTTTCAAGCCGGCGGCGGAGGAAAAACCCACAGCAGAGCCAATCGAATTTAACGGTCAAAAGGCTGTTGATGACTTGGCGTCCATGATTTGCTGCAAAACGGT
This sequence comes from Oscillospiraceae bacterium, assembly GCA_036650755.1. Taxonomy (GTDB): domain Bacteria; phylum Bacillota; class Clostridia; order Oscillospirales; family Oscillospiraceae; genus UBA2658. Next base: position 1,209 of record JAVVZC010000188.1, on the reverse strand, counting down.
GTCCTTCAAAGACGACAGGCTGATTGACGAAGCCGAATTTGACAAGTTCCGCAAGCTTCTTACGGAAATCTTCCCGAACATTCACAAAACCTGCACCCTGACCCGCATTGGAAAAAGCGGTCTAATCTATCATTGGAAGGGAAAAGCGGCGGACGCGCCAAGCATTTTGATGGCGCATTACGACGTTGTTCCCATAAATCCCGAGGGCTGGGATAAGCCCGCGTTTGAAGGAATTATCGAAAACGGCATCCTTTGGGGTCGCGGAACATTGGACACAAAGGGCACCCTCTGCGGCGTTTGCGAAGCCGTTGAGCACCTTATCGGCAAGAATTTCGTCCCCGAGCAGGACCTTTACATGGCGTTTGCGGGCGATGAGGAAATTGCCGGCGAAACCGCCCCCGCAATGGTGGCTTGGTTCAAGGAACAGGGCATCACCCCCGGAATTGTGCTTGACGAGGGCGGCGCCGTTGTTGAGAATATTTTCCCCGGCGTTGCCGAAAGCTGCGCCCTTGTTGGCATCGGCGAAAAGGGCATGGCGGAAATCGAATTTATCCTTGACGGCGAGGGCGGACACGCCTCCGCGCCTCCCGCGCACACCCCCGTGGGCGTGCTTGCAAAGGCGGTTTGCGACGTGGAGGGGCACCCCTTCAAAATGCAAATTTCCCAAGCCGCCGCCGAAATGTTTGACACCTTGGGTCGCCGCTCCTCCTTTGTGTACAGAATGATTTTTTCAAACCTGTGGTGCTTTAAGCCAATTTTGAACGCCATTTGCAAAAAATCCGGCGGCGAGCTGAACGCCTTGATGCGCACCACCTGCGCCTTCACCATGATGGAAGGCTCCTCCGCTTCAAACGTAATTCCGCCCCACAGCAAAATTTCCGCAAACTTCAGACTAAACGGCGACGACACCATTGATTTTACAAAGCAGCGGCTGGAAAAAATCATCAACAACAGCGATATCAAGGTTAACGTGGCAGGAGGTCAAAACCCCTCCACCTTCTCCGACACAAGCAGTGACGCTTGGAAAAAGCTGAAAAAGGCAATTTCCCAGTCTTGGCAGGAGGCGCTTGTTTCCCCCTATCTTATGATTGCCTGCTCCGATTCCCGCCACTACAACGCCATCAGCGACAAGGTTTTTAGATTTTCCGCCATGGCTCTTTCCGCCGAGGAACGGGGCATGATTCACGGCAACAATGAGCGCATCCCCCT
>JAVVZC010000187.1:0-2828 GCA_036650755.1 Oscillospiraceae bacterium | reverse complement strand
AAAAAAGGAGCATCCATCTTGGAATTCTCAAAACCCTTTTCCGAATACAGCTTCAAAGGCACCGTCTACATGACAGCCCCCTCCATCTCCTGCACCCATTGCTTCACCACCCGCTGGGGCGGCGTCAGTGAGGGGATTTTTGACAGCCTTAACCTTGGAGAAAACCGGGGCGACAGCGAGGAGAACGTCCGTGAAAACTACGCACGCCTGCTTGCCGCCATGGAGCTTCCCGCCCAAAACCTTTGCTTCACCCGCCAAGTCCACAAAAACGATGTCCGCGTTGTCACAAGCGCCGACAGGCGTGAGCTTTTTTCCCCCTTTCTCTACGAGGCGGACGGCATCGTAACCAGCGAAAAAAACCTGCCTCTAATCTGCTTTTCCGCGGACTGTGTCCCCGTTTTGCTCTGTGACGACGAGTTCGGCGTTATCGGCGCAATCCACTGCGGCTGGCGCAGCACGGTGGCGGACATTTTGGGCGTTGCGGTTAAAAAAATGATTTCTCTCGGCTCCCTCCCCCGTGACATCCACGCCGCAATCGGCCCCGCCATCGACATGTGCTGCTACGAAACCGACGGCGAGGTGCCCAAGGCAATTTCCGCGCTTTTGGGCGGCGACAGCGCGGGCTGCTTCTTCCAAGTGGGCGACAGCGAAAAGTTCATGGTTGACCTTAAGGAAACCAACCGCCGCCGTCTTTTACAGCTTGGGCTTTTGGACGAAAACATCGCCGTCAGCGACGAATGCACCAGCTGCTGCAGCGACAAATATTGGTCCCACCGCCAGTCAAACGGCGAGCGGGGCTCCCAAGCCGCAATCATCTGCATGGTTCCCAAGGCGGAGGAAACAATCGGCGCCCCGGAGCTTTGAAAGGAAACCCCAAATGGCAAATAAACCCTCAAAACTGATTTTACTCGTCCTTGCGGCGTCCCTGCTTTGCGGGGTTTTTTCTGCCTGCTCAAAAACAGAAAACGAGGAGCCGCCGCTGCCCTCCGGCATTTTGGAAACGCCAAAGGTCGCCTCCGCCTCACAGGGCGTTGACAAGGCTTTTTCACTCAATTGCAACAAGGCGGAAAGCTTTAACCCCTTCACCTCAAACAACAATCCCAACCTGCTTTGCGCCCAGCTCATGTACGACAACATTTTCGAGCTGGACGAAAGCTTTGTTCCAAGCTCCGCCATCATTTCCGACTTCAAAAGCGAGGACGGCAAGGCTTGGAGCTTCACCCTTAACCCCAACATCAAGTTTTGGGACGGAAGCCCACTCACCGCCCAAGATGTGGTCTATTCACTCCAGCGCGCCATGCAAAGCCCCCGCTTTTCTCCCCGACTTCGAGCCGTAATCGGTCTTAGCGCCTTGGACGAGGGCAGCTTTGCCCTCAACCTCTACACCGCGAACACCCAATTTCCCGCCCTGCTCAGCATCCCCATCATCAAAAGCGGTTCCTCGGACCAGCTTATCCCCATGGGCACCGGTCCCTATTTCCCCGCCGAGGGACTTTATGAGCTTAAGGCTTTTGACGGTCATCGGGATTTTGCTTCCCTTCCTGTGGACAGCATTGAATTAAAAGAATATAAGGCGGCGGAGGATCTTATCACCGCCTTTGAAAACTCCGAAATAGATTTAGTCACAAACGACCCCAACGGCTTCCAAAATCTTGGCTACGGCGCCTCAAACGAAATCCGCAGCTACGCCACCACAAACATGCACTATCTTGGCTTTAACAGCAAGAGCAGTTTCTTTTCAAACCCACTTTGCCGCCGCGCAATGACCTATGTCATCGACCGTGAAAGCATCGTTTCCAACGACATGAACGCCGCCGCCTCTGCCGCCGCCCTGCCCATGCACCCCGCCTCCTCACTTTACAACAGCAGCTATTCCGCCCTTATCTCCTACTCCGAAAAAAAGAGCGAGGACGCCTTTGACTTGGCGGAGGTTCAGGATTATGACGACGACGGCGCTCGGGAAATCATGATAACCGGCATCCCGGTGGAAATTGACATCAACTTCATTGTCTGCAACAGCAGTCCCATAAAGGTCGCCGCCGCGCGGCAAATTGCGAAAAACATGTCAAATATCGGCATAAACGTGAACCTGCGTGAGCTGCCTTGGGACAGCTACGAAAGCGCGCTGAACGCGGGCAAATTCGACATGTATTACGCCGAAACCAAGCTGACGGCGGACTTTTCCCTTCGTGAGCTTTTGGCTTGGAACGGAAAGCTGAACTATGGCAAATTTACCGATGCCGCCCTTGAAGCCTGCATTGCGGATTACCTTGCGGCGCCCGAAAACGAGCTTCAATACAAGGCGGATTTAATGTTCAAATACGTTACGGACACCGCGCCCATTGTCCCGATTTGCTTCGAAAAGCAGCAGGTAATCACCCACAGGGGCGTAATTTCCGGGCTTAAGCCCACTCAATACAACATTTTTCAAGGCATCAAGGATTGGAAAATAACAACGGCAGAATAAGTACCGGAAAGGGGTTCCCCATGACAGACAGAGAATTGCTGAACATTGCCCAAGGCGCTTCCGAAAACGCATACGCACCCTACTCCCGCTTTTTCGTGGGCGCGGCGCTGGAATGCACAAACGGGCGCGTCTACACCGGCTGCAACATCGAAAATTCCGCCCTTGGCAGTACCATGTGCGCCGAGCGGGTGGCGATGTACAAGGCAATCAGCGAGGGCAATTCCCATTTTCTCCGCCTTGCGATTTACGCCGACGGCGAGGATTACTGCATGCCCTGCGGAGCCTGCCGTCAGGTCATGGCGGAGTTTTCCAAGGATATGGAAATCCTCTGCGCAAGAGCCATGGGCGGCTATGTGAGCTA
>JAVVZC010000186.1:0-2837 GCA_036650755.1 Oscillospiraceae bacterium | reverse complement strand
AAGGCGCTTTAAAAGCGCAAAAGCAAAACATGGGCTGCACCCCAAATTAAAAGCGGTGCAGCCCATGTTTTTGTTTATTTTAATTGTTCGGGGCGCTGTTTTAGATTGCCACGTAGACCTTAAAAACATTGCCCTCGGTTTTTATTTTCATGCTTCCGTCGTGCTTTTTTGCGATGTTTTCAACTGAGGAAAGCCCAATTCCTCCGCCTTTTTTCCGAGAGACAAACTTTCCCTCATTGCGGCAAACAATGCCGTCATAGCTGTTTTCGCAGATGATGGCAACGGGATTGCTGCCGTCCACGCGGATTTTCAGGCTGATGTATTTTTCGCCCCGCTCCATTCTTTCGCAGGCTTCAAGGGCATTTTCAAGGAGATTTCCGAACACAATGGTAAGGTCAGGCACCGAAACCTCGCAGTTTTCCAAGCTGAACTTGCTGATGCTGAGTTTTATTTGCTTTTCCTTCGCCTGCCTTTTGTAGTAGCGGAAAAGCATGTCCACCGCGCTGACATCGCAGATTGGCGCTTCCTCCGGGGCAAGATATTTTTCCTTGTAGGCGGCAAGATATTCGTTTAGCCCATCCATATCCTTGTTGTTCACAAAATCCAAAACGGAGACGATGTGGTGCCGCCAGTCATGCCTTGCCCGAGCGTCCGAGGCGATTTGGAATTGGAGATTTTCGTATTGCTCCTGCCAAAGCGTAAGCTGGGAATTTGCAACAAGCAGCTGTGCCCTCTCGGCGGCGGCGGCGTTGCCGGAGATGATGGCTTGAAGCGCCGCGTAATAGGAGGCGAATTCGCAGATTATGATGAAAACAAGGGGGAGCAAATTGACCTTTGAAACCAAGGTGTTGGGCTCCATGCGAAACAGAGTTGAGGCGATAAGGTAGAACCCCGCAGGCAGGCAGAAAAACAGCTTCATTTCTCCCGAAAGAATGTTATCGTCCTCAATCCGCTTGAATTGCTTCACCAGCAGGTAGTAGACCACGGGGAAAAGCAATGCCAAAAACACCAGCGAAATCAGCAGCAGATTGCCGTATTCGTATTCCATAATTTGCGGCATGATGCCCAAATCCAAAAATGCGTGAGATAGCAAAAAGGTGTTGTATTGAAGGTTAAGCAGAATGAAAAACACGAAAAGCTGGGAAAAGGTGCTCTTTGCAACAGTGAGCTTTATGGCGGCAATGGAGATTAGGATTATCACCCCAAGACCCCAGCTGCTCAATGAGCGGAAGGGCGATACCTCCGAAATAGTAAGGGCAATTATCGCCGCTGTTATCACGACGTAAAGAAGCATTATCAATCCAAAAAATCTTTTTCCGAAGCGGAGCTTGTTTTCAAAGACCTTAAATATCAGATAGCCGGTTGGCGCCATGAAAATAACAAACTGGAGCACATGCCACCAAACATTTGGATTATACATTTTGTGCCCTCACATTTCTTTGATAGTCAGCAAAGCACGGTCTTGCAGCGCCTGTACATTTTAGGATAACAATTACCAAAGACTTTGTCAACAGCAAGCCCCCAAAGCCCCGGAAAATCCATTCGGCTCTTGTGGTTTTCGGAGCTTTCGTGTATAATATTATATTGTCGAAAGTTCGGAAGGAGAACGCAAATGGACTACATGGAGCAATCCCTAAAAATGCACTATCAGTGGGGCGGCAAGCTGGACTATGCCCCCAAAATGCCCGTTAAAAACAAGGAGGATTTGAGCATCGCCTACACCCCCGGCGTTGCCAGACCCTGCGAAATAATCCGTGACAACCCGGAAAAAAGCTACGAATTAACAGGCCGCCACAACCTTGTCGCCGTCATTACGGACGGCAGCGCTGTGCTGGGTCTTGGCGATATCGGCCCCGAGGCGTCCATGCCCGTTATGGAGGGCAAATGTGTGCTGTTCAAGGCGCTTGGCGGGGTGGACGCTGTCCCCCTCTGCCTCCGCACCCAAGATGTGGACGAATTTGTCCGCTGCGTTTCACTGCTTTTGGGCAGCTTCGGCGGCGTAAACCTTGAGGACATTGCAGCACCCCGCTGCTTCGAAATTGAGCGCAAGCTAAAGGAAATTTCCGACATTCCCATCTTCCACGACGACCAGCACGGCACAGCCGTCGTCACCCTTGCCGCCACGATAAACGCCCTTAAGGTCGTTGGAAAAGACCTAAAAACCGCAAAAGTCGTCACCTGCGGCGCGGGCGCTGCCGGCGTTGCCATCATCAAGCTGCTGCTTTCCATGGGACTTTCAAACGTCATCATGTGTGACCGCAAGGGCGCAATCTACAAGGGTCGTCCCGAGCTAAACTCCTCAAAAGCCGAAATCGCGGAGCTTACAAACAGCTCACGCCTGTCGGGCAGCCTTGCAGACGCCATGGTGGGCGCGGATATTTTCATCGGCGTGTCCTCCCCCGGCACCGTGACCGAGGAAATGGTAAAATCCATGGCGGAAAACCCGATTATTTTCCCCATGGCGAACCCCACCCCGGAAATCATGCCCGACTTGGCGCTTAAGGCAGGCGCCGCAATCGTCGGCACCGGCAGAAGTGACTTCAAAAACCAAATCAACAACGTTATGGCTTTCCCGGGGATTTTTCGCGGAGCGCTGGACGTCCGCGCCTCTGAAATCAACGAGGAAATGAAAATCGCCGCCGCCGTCGCCCTTGCGGGGCTTGTTTCCGAAAAGGAGCTGAGCGCCGACTACATCCTCCCCGCCCCCTTCGACCCCCGAGTGGCAGAAACCGTAGCCGCCGCCGTTTCCAAAGCCGCAAAAGACAGCGGCGTAGCAAGAATATAAAAGCCCGACCCCCGAAGCCGCAAAAGCGACACCCGGGGGTCGGTTTTTTTAT
>JAVVZC010000185.1:0-2852 GCA_036650755.1 Oscillospiraceae bacterium | reverse complement strand
TCGGGAATATCCATGGTGTGCAGACCCATTTCGATGAGCTTGTCATAGATTTCCTGGGGGTAAATGTCATTGTGCTCCAGCTCCATAATTTTGGGAGCGATTTCTTTTTTTCCGAACTCGTCAACCATTTTGACAAGTTCAAGTTGTTCTGCTGTCATCGAATAATCCATAATTCGTATCTTCCTTAATTAAAAATAATGTGTAATATGTAATATGCTCCCCAAAGAAGAAGTGGGACAGCTTCAATCGGGGAGCATACTAAGGGGTGCGGCAGCGAATGGCAATCACTGCAGCGGTAAAGGAGAGTCAGGGTCCGAAAAGCATGGATGCCGTTCTTTGAAATTCGGACCCTCATGAGTATAATCATCAAAGCGAAGCAAATACCAAAAATTGGTGTATGATATGATTGGAAGGACAATAGAGGCTTTGCATTGCTTTAAGATGAAACAAAAATTATTAACCCCAATATGCTGTGCCGGGGTGATGGAGCTTTTGGAAAGCTATACCTTTGTAGCCTTCATTTCGTTGTAACCCTTTGCGGATTTGTAGGCTACGATGGTTCCAACTGCAAGCAAAACCGATACGACTGCATAGATGACAAAGGCAAGGTCGTATTTTCCTTGAGCGTCGTAGATTGCGTTGGAAATGGGAGCGCCAAACGCCATGCCGATGTTGAAAAACAGGTTTATGACGGCATAGATTTCCGCATAGTGGAGGGGTCCTGCGATATTAGCTGTGAGCAGGGGGTTTGTAACGGTTGTCATTGCGTGTGCAAAGCCAAATACGCAGGCAAAGATAATACCGACCACCATTGACTTGGAAAGAATAAGAGCTGCCATTGCGGCAACAAAGAGAACTGTCAGATATAAAGTGCCAAAAACAATGCCCTTTTTGTCGTAGACGGCACCAAGCAAAATCTTGCCTACAATGAGAACTGCCATGTAAAGCGTGACCATTCCGGTTGCAAAGGTGGCGCTAAGCCCGTTATCGGTAAGATGGGCAGGGATTTGTCCCAGTACGCCAAGGTTGATAAGACCAACCAAAAACGCCACTATGGCAAGCAGCCAGAAGGACTTTGTTTTGAAAAATGCTTTTGGTGCAATGCCTGTCAGCTCCTGAGGACCTGCGGCGTCTGTTGTTTCGGTGGCACCATAGGCAGTCATGCCCTTTTCGGCGGGGTTGAGGCAAACCATAAACAGGCATACGGGAATTGTAAGCACGGCAATGGTGATGCCGAGAACAAGATATGCTGTCTGCCAGCCGTAGGTTGTGATTATCCAGTTTGAAAGGGGGGCAAAAATCATTCCGCCGAAGCCACTTCCTGTGAAAGCGATGCCGATTGCAAGTCCACGCTTTTCAACAAACCAGTTGGTAAGCATTACGGAGCAGGGGATTATGGCTGTGAGGCCTGAGCCAAGTCCGATGAGTGCAGAGGCTACATAGAACATGGGCAAGCTGGTGCTGAAGGAATAGGTAACGAATCCGCCGACGGAAAGGACAACGCCGATTAACATAAGAGGCTTAAGCTTAACTTTGCCAAGCAGTTTTCCCATTAGGAGACTGCTGACCATAACCGCAAGCGTTAGAATTGTGGTGCACAGTGAGAATTGGGTTCTCGTAAATCCCATTGCTTCGGAAACAGGCTTAAGAAAAACGCTGGAACAGTTAATTACAATACCGATTTCGGCAAAGGACATGATAAAACAAGCTATAACTATAATCCATGCATGGGAATTATTCTTTTTCATAATTCTTTCTCTCCATTTCATAGGGCAAGGCAAATTTGCCTTGCCCCTGTGATTAGCGCAGATGCTCGGGGATGAATGAATGAATGGAATTTTGGCGGGTAAAGCTTAGTTGAAGCTTGCTTTTCTCTTTTCGACAAAGGCGGAAACGCCCTCAACGAAGTCATCGGTTGCGCCGCAGGCAATTTGTGCCTCGACTTCTTTTTTGACATAAGCTTCGAAGCCCTGGAACTCGGATTCCCAAGCAAGCTGCTTCATGTAGGCATAGGAGGAAGCAGGACCGAAGGTGAATTTCTTTGCGCGCTTCATAACAGCGTCGGCAAAGGTATCCTCGTCCTCGATAACTTCGGCAACAAAGCCCAAAGCCTTGGCGTCAGCGGCAAAAATCATGTCGCCGGTGAGTGCAAGCTCCATTCCCTTGTTTACGCCGCAAGCGCGGGTAAGAAGGAAAATGCCGCCGGCATCGGGGATAAGTCCAAGCTTAACAAAAGCCTGAATGAATACGGAAGCCTGAGTTGCCATAACATAGTCGCAAGCAAGCGCCACATTGAAGCCGGCACCGGCGCAAGCGCCCTGAACAGCACCGATAACGGGCTTGGAAAGCTTTTTGATTGCAATGGTAACGTTTGCCATTTTTGTGATGGACTTGCCGAACTCGGGAGCGAAGCCATCCTTGCCAAGGGCTTTAATTCCCTGATACATGGAGCCAACATCGCCGCCGGCGGAGAAAGCCTTGGTAGTTGCGGAATTGATTATAACTGCCTTAACACTTGCGTCTTTTTCTGCCATTGCAAGAGCTTCGCAAAGCTCGTCAAGCATGGTTTCGTCAAAAGCGTTCATGTTTTTGGGGCTGTTCATGGAGATAACTGCGACTCTTTCGGAGACCGCATAATTAACTTTTGTGAATTCCATTTTGGATTTCCTTCCTTATTAGCTATATTTAGATGAGCTTTGTTGCGCCGACAACGGACTCCAGATATTCACCCAGCTGTGCCTGAAGGTCACCGGTGGATTTATAGCGAGGATCGATTGCGTCAACATCGACATAGAGGGTGGGAATTCCGAACTTCTCCTGAATCATATCGGTAACGATTTTACCGGTTGCCC
>JAVVZC010000184.1:0-2892 GCA_036650755.1 Oscillospiraceae bacterium | reverse complement strand
GGCAAGGGGCACATTGAAAACTTGGGAGGCGGTGACGGCGTGGATATCCTCGCCGCTTAAAAAGGCGTTTTTCATGGTTTCGTCGCCGCTGATGTGGGCAAGCAGCCGCAGCTCAATTTGGCTGTAGTCCGCGTCCACCAGCACCTTGCCGGGAGCCGCAACGAACATTTTTCGCAGTTCTCCGCCCAATTCACTGCGCACGGGGATGTTTTGCAAATTCGGCTCGGTGCTTGACAGTCTGCCCGTTGCCGTGACCGTCATTTGAAAGCTGGTGTGGATGCGTCCGTCCTCGCCGATGACCTTTAGAAGCCCGTCCGCATAGGTGGATTTCAGCTTTGTGAGCTTGCGGTAGGAGAGCAGTTTTTCGATGATGGGGTCCTGACCCAAAAGCCCCTCCAAAACGTCCACATTGGTGCTCCAACCGGTTTTTGTCTTTTTGCCCGAGGGCAGACCCAGCTTTTCAAAGAGGATAAAGCCCAGCTGCTTTGGGGAATTGATGTTAAATTCCTCACCCGCCAGCAGGCAAATTTCCTTTTGCAGAGCGTCGATTTTAAGGGAGAGCATTTCGCCGAATTCGGTGAGCGCTTTTTTGTCAAGGGCAAAGCCCTCCCGCTCCATATCCGCCAGCACCGTGCAAAGGGGAAGCTCAATTTTTTCCATCAGCTCCGCCATGCCCTCTTTTTCAAGAGCGGCGGAGAGAACGGGGTAAAGTTCAAAAACAGCTTCACTGCCCAAAAGTGACTTGCCCAGATATTTTTCGGAAAGTCGGGACAGCTCATAGCTGCCCGCTGTGGGCTCCAAAAGATACGCGCCCAAGGCGGTGTCGAAGGAAAAACCCGAAATATCGCGGTTTTGCGACAAAATTTGACCCATAAATTCCTTTACCTTGTGGGAAAGCTTGTGAATATGTGGAGAAAAGAGCTTTGCAAGAAAATCCTCCCGCCGGGGAGAAATATTTTCACAGCTAAGCTTGTAGACAGCGGAACCGTCGCAGATTTCCAAGCCGTTTTCAATGGGCAAAAGCGCCGTGAAGGGCAGCTCTTGAAGCTTTTTTGCAAGGGCTCCAAGCTCCTCGTCCTTTAGCTCAAGCCTTGGCAGGGCGGAGACTTCGGCGGGGTTTTTGTCCTCCGCGCCCGGAACCACGCTCCAGCGCTCCATCAGGCTCATAAAGCCCAAGCGCTTGAAAATTTCGAAGGCGCCCGCCTTTGGAACGCCCGAAAAACGGCAGTTCTCCGGCGAAAAATCAATGGGCACGTCCCGAAGAATGGTGGCAAGCTCATAGGACATTTTGGCGTCCGCTTCCCCCTCCGCAAGCTTTGTGCGAAGGGTTTCCTTTATGTCCAAGGTTTGAAGCTCTGCATAAATTTTTTCGATGGTGCCGAAGCTTTGGATAAGGCTCATGGCTGTTTTTTCGCCAACGCCCTTCACGCCGGGGATGTTGTCCGAAGCGTCGCCCATCAGGGCTTTAAGGTCAACAATCTGCCTTGGGGCAAAGCCGTATTCCTCAAAAAACACCTTTGGGGTATATTCGATGGTTTCGGTTTTGCCCATGCGGCTTTTCACGTGGCGAACGTGGGTGGTTTCGGTGACAAGCTGAAAGCTGTCCTTGTCCCCCGTAACGATGACGCACTCATCGCCGCAGTTTTCGCAAATTTTGCCCACGGTGCCCAAAATGTCGTCGGCTTCAAAGCCCGCAAGCTCCAAGCGCTTCACGCCAAGGCTGTCCAAAACCTCTTTTAAAATTGGGATTTGGGTGACAAGCTCCTCCGGCATGGGCTTGCGCTGTGCCTTGTAGCCCTCGAATTTAAGGTGGCGAAAGGTGGGCGCGCGCAGGTCAAAGGCAACGCAAAGCCCATCGGGGGCTTCCTCCGTAAGCAGCTTGTTCAGGATTGTGAGAAAGCCGTAAATCCCGTTTGTGGGCGTGCCGTCGGGGGCGTTCAGCATTCGGATGCCGTAAAACGCCCGGTTGACTATGCTGTTGCCGTCCAAAATCATAAGCTTCATTGTAAAAATCTCCTTTTGTGGGGATGTGGGGGTCTATTTTTCGCCGCGGAGCTTGATGAGCCTGTCCCGCAGTAGGGCGGCGTATTCGAATTCCAGCATTTTTGCCGCTTCCTTCATTTCCTTTTCCATCTTTTCGATGGCGGCGCGTTTTTCCGAGGCGGTCATTTTGACCCCGCCCTTGTTGCGCTCCGGCTCCTCCAAGGCGGCACCGGAAATTTCCAGGATGCCACGGACGTTTTTGATGATGGTTTTCGGGGTGATGCCATTTGCTTCGTTGTATGCCGCCTGTTTTTCACGGCGGCGCTCGGTTTCGTAAATTGCCGCCGCCATGGAGCGGGTGATGTTGTCGGCATACATGACAACAAGCCCCTCCGCGTTTCGCGCGGCACGGCCCGTGGTTTGGATAAGGCTGGTTTCACTGCGCAAAAAGCCCTCTTTGTCCGCGTCCAAAATCGCCACCAAGGACACCTCGGGCAAATCCAGCCCCTCACGCAAAAGGTTGATGCCGATTAGGGCGTCAAATTCCCCAAGCCGCAGGTCGCGGATGATTTCCATGCGCTCAATTGCGCTGATATCGTGGTGCATATAGCGGCATTTGATGCCCGCGCCGCCCAGATAAACGCTTAAGTCCTCCGCCATTTTTTTCGTCAGCGTTGTGACCAAGGTGCGCTCGTTTCGGGCTGTGCGGAGGTTTATTTCACTGATAAGGTCGTCGATTTGCCCCTCGGAGGGACGAACCACAATTTTGGGGTCCAGCAGTCCCGTGGGGCGGATGATTTGCTCCGCGATTTGGGCGGAATGCTCCTTTTCGTAGGCGGCGGGGGTGGCGGAAACATAGACCGCCTGCTTGATGCGGGCGTCAAATTCGTCAAAGGTGAGGGGGCGGTT
>JAVVZC010000183.1:0-2906 GCA_036650755.1 Oscillospiraceae bacterium | reverse complement strand
TCAAAAAATCTTGAAAGGAAATCCTTTGTCTCCTGTTTTTCCGGGTTAACGAAAATTTGCTCCGGGGTGCCCTGCTCGCAGATTACGCCGTCCTTCATGAAAACTGTGCGGCTGGAAACGTCCCGGGCGAAAGCCATTTCGTGGGTTACCACAAGCATTGTCAGCCCCTCTTTTACAAGGGTTTTCATAACGTCCAAAACCTCGCCCACCATTTGTGGGTCAAGGGCGCTGGTGGGTTCGTCAAAAAGCAGAACCTCCGGCTCCATGGCAAGTGCTCTCGCAATGGCGACCCGCTGTTTTTGTCCGCCGGAAATTTGGCGGGGCTTGGCGTTTATGTAGGGTGACATGCCAACCTTGTCGAGATACCTTTTTGCGGTTTCCTCGGCGGCGGCTCTGTCGCGGTGAAGCACCTTGCGCTGACCGATAATGCAGTTATCCAGCACCGAAAGGTTTGCGAAAAGGTTGAAGCTTTGGAAAACCATGCCCACCTTTGCCCTATAGCCGGAAAGGTCAAAGCCCTTGGAGGTAATGTCCCGTCCGTGGTGCAAAATTTGCCCTGTGGTGGGGGTTTCAAGCAGATTGATACAGCGGAGCAGGGTGGATTTTCCCGAGCCTGAGGCGCCGATAACGCTTGTCACATCGCCCGCGCTGACGGAAAAGTCAATGTCCCGCAGGACAGGTGTTTTGCCGAAGGATTTGCCAAGATGGTTAACCTCTAAAATTTTCTCGTTCATATGCCTCTCCCCCTTTGCTGAACGCCTTGTCTTTTGCGCGTCACAAAACGGGACATGCCGCTGGTGTGCGCCAAGGTGTCCCTTGTTGCAAGATTGAAGCTGTCGTCGCCGTCCATTTTGCTTTCAACAAAGCGGAGCAGGCGGGAGAAGAACACGGTCATAATGAGGTACATTACCATAACGATGGTGAAAGCCTCGAAATACCAATAGTAGGAGCCGGCGACGGATTTTCCCGCGAAAAACAGCTCAACAATGCTGATGCAGGAGAGGACGCAGGTGTCCTTGATGTTGATGATAAGGTTGTTGCCGATTTGGGGCATAATGTTGCGCAGCGCTTGGGGCAGGATAACGCCCATCATGGTTTGAAGATGGGTCATGCCGATTGCCTTTGCGCCCTCGGTTTGACCCGGGTCGATTGAAAGGATGCCGCCGCGGACTGTTTCCGCCATATATGCGCCGGTATTTATTGAAACGATGAAGAATGCGGAGAACCACATTGACATATTGATGCCAAAAAGTGTGGCGGAGCCGTAATAGATGAACATCGCCTGAACCATCATTGGCGTGCCCCGAAAAACCTCAACGTAAATTGTCATAATTATTTTAACGGCACCAAGCAAGCCTCTTTTGAAAATGCTGTCGCTTTTTGCCGTTGGGATGGTTTGGATAATGCCCACCACAAAGCCGATTATGCAGCCGATAATGGTTGACACAACTGCGATTAGCAGGGTTGTTCCGGCTCCCCGAAGGAAGGAGCTGTAGTAGTTTTCAAGCAGAAATACAATTCTGCCGAAAAAGTCGACCGGTAAGGTCTCCATTGTTTTATCCCCTTTTACACAGATTTGCGTGTGAAGCGGCAAGGTAAAATCGCCGCTTCACACACATAAATCATACTACTTGGATAGAGGCTGGACGGCGATTGCGTCGTCCATCATTTTTGCAAAATCGTCCTTAGTAAGTCCTGAAAGTGCTTCGTTAAGCTGGTCAAGGAGCTTGGTGTTGCCTTTTTTGACGGAGATGCCGATGTTGATTTCTTCCTCGGACACCTTGAAGTTGTCGGTGGCGTCGGTGAAGTCAAGCATGGTCATGTCGGGATATGCAACGCAGGCGGCAAGAGCCGTGGGCTTGTCGCAAACAATAAGGTCGCACTTGCCGGAGGACAGAGCAACCAGCATTGCGGGGGCGGATTCCATTGCGGGAAGGATTTTCGCGTCCTTAATTTGGGGCAGGCAAACGTCATACCAAACGGTGTTTAGCTGGGAGGTGCAGGTTGCGCCCGCAAGCCCGGCAACGCCGGTTGCCTTGGCAAAATCGCTGTCCTTCTTTGCGACGGCAACAATGGAGGCGTAGTAGTAGGGAGTTGTGAAGTCAACGCTTTGCAGGCGCTTTGCGGTGATGGATTGACCCGCGATAACGCAATCCACGGTTCCGGCGGTCAGCGCCATGGGCAGACTGTCCCACTCGATTTTGTGAATTTCAAGGGTGCAGCCCAGCTTGTCGGCAAGGTATTTTGCCATCATGATGTCGTAACCATAGGCAAAGTCGCTGCTGTCCTTGATGGGAATTGCGCCGTTGGAGTCGTCGGGCTGTGACCAGTTATAGGGGGCGTAGATGCACTCCATGCCCACGCGGAGGACGGGCTTGTCTCCCTCGGGCTTTGCGGGAGCGGAGGCTTGGGGGTTTGCAGAGGGGTCAGCGGGGGCGGGCTTGGCGCCGCAGGCGCAAAGACCAACGAGCATAGTAAGTGCGAGCAAGAGAGCGGTAAGCTTTTTCATTTTTTTCGAACCTTCCTTTTCATAATCCACTGATAAATAAGTATAAAAAAACATGAGTGCCTCACAAAAATGAGGCACTCATTGCAAATAACATATAAAAAAACTATACGCATATAAAGCGGATTGCTCCGCTTAAACAATGATAGCGCTCCACTTTCGTGACAGTCTGCGACATATTCTCCCGCAGCCCAGCATCGTCCGCCTAAAAGCGTCCGAAACTTCGGCGATGACCCCTTTCACCCGGGGCACGCCCCGCGCTACTGATGATCCTCGCGCCTCCATCATTTTTCCGGCAAAAGCCGAAAACTTATATTCAATTAACGAGAGTTTATCATAATCTGAGCTTTTGTCAAGGGAAAGTGCTAAATAAGTGAAATAAAGTTGCGCCGGAGGACGG
>JAVVZC010000182.1:0-2918 GCA_036650755.1 Oscillospiraceae bacterium | reverse complement strand
CTAATCATTTCTCCCGCAGCACTCTTTGTATTTCAACCGCCGTGAGCCGTCGGGCTTCATTTTGCCACAGGGGCAGGGGTCATTGCGACCGGGCTTGGCGGCGGCTTTTACGGGCTGCTTTTTCACAGAGGCGTCGCCTCCGATGTTATCTACTGCGTTTTTCGCAACGCTTTTACGCTCCAGAGGCTGTTCTTTTTTCACTTGAACGGTGAACATGCGGCGAACCACCTCGCTGCGGATGCCGGCAATCATGGTTTCGAACATGTCGAAGCTCTCACGCTTGTAGGCGTCGATGGGCTTGTCGTTGCCATAGGCGCGAAGCCCGATGCCACGGCGCAGCTCCTGCATTGCGTCGATGTGGTCCATCCAATATTCATCAACCACCCGAAGCATAATGACCCGCTCCAGCTCCCGCATGAGGGGGGCACCGGTTTCGGTCATGATGCCCAGCTCCGCTTCACGCTTTGCGTAGACTGCCTCCGCAATTTCGAGAAGCTTTGCGCTAAGGCTGGCGTTGTCAAGGTGCTCCAGCTCCATGCGGTCGGGGTGAAGCTCGCCTTTTTTGAGGAACATGGTTTCGAAGGGGACAAGGGCTTCTTCAAATTGCTTGATGTCGTCAAAGTAGCCCTTGCCGTCCATGCCGTCGGTGACGGTTGCGCCGATATAGTCGGCAATCATGGAGCGGATGTTGTCCTCAAGGTTGTCGCCATCCAGCACCTTGCGGCGCTGTTCGTAGATGATGTTTCGCTGGGTGTTCATAACGTCGTCGTATTCGAGAACGCTTTTACGGCTTTGGAAGTTGCGGCTCTCAACGGTTTTTTGTGCCTGCTCGATGGCGTTGGTAAGGATTTTGTGGTCAAGGGGTGTGTCGTCGTCAACGCCCAGATTTTCCATAAGCCCGATAACACGCTCGGAGCCGAAAAGACGCATAACGTCGTCGGTCATGGCAAGATAGAAACGGCTTTCGCCGGGGTCGCCCTGACGTCCCGCACGGCCGCGGAGCTGGTTGTCGATACGGCGGGAGTCGTGGCGCTCGGTGCCGATGATATAGAGCCCGCCCACGGCGCAGACCTTTTCCGCCTCGGCGGCGATTTCCGACTTGTGGAAGGCGAGACGCTCGGAGAACATTTTTCGGGCGTTGAGGATGTTTTCGTCGGCGGTTTCCGCAAAGCCGGTTACCTCGGTGATGGTTTCGTCGGAGCAGCCGTGTTTTTTGAGGTCGGTTTTTGCAAGATGCTCCGCGTTGCCGCCAAGCATGATGTCGGTTCCGCGTCCCGCCATGTTGGTGGCGATGGTGACGGCACCGAATTTACCCGCTTGGGCGATGATTTCCGCTTCTTTTTCGTGGTTTTTGGCGTTCAAAACGTTGTGCTTGATGCCGGTTTTCTTCAAAAGCTCGGAGATAAGCTCACTTTTTTCGATGGAAACAGTTCCCACCAGCACGGGCTGACCCTTTTCGTGGCAGGCGACGATTTGCTTTATGATGGCGTTATATTTGCCGGTTTCGTTTTTGAAAACGGTGTCGGTGTTGTCCTTGCGGACAAGGGGCTTGTTGGTGGGGATTTCGATGATGTCAAGGTTGTAGATGGTCATGAATTCTTCCTGCTCCGTGACGGCGGTACCGGTCATGCCGGAGAGCTTTTTGTAGAGCCGGAAGTAGTTTTGGAAGGTGATGGTGGCGAGAGTTTTGCTTTCCCGCTCCACGTCCACGTGCTCCTTGGCTTCGATTGCCTGATGGAGCCCCTCGGAATATCTGCGCCCCAGCATAAGGCGACCTGTGAATTCGTCAACGATGATTACGCCGCCGTCCTTGACAACGTAGTCGATGTCCCGCTTCATGGTGCCGTGCGCCTTGATGGCTTGGTTGATGTGGTGGGCAAGGGTGGAGTTTTCAAGGTCGGAGAGGTTGTCGATGCCAAATGCCTGCTCCGCTTTTTTGATGCCTCGGGCGGTGAGGGTGGCGGTTTTTGCCTTTTCGTCGATTACGTAGTCGGCGTCAAGGTCGTCCGCCTCCTCGTCCTTGTCGTCAACAGAGGTGTAGACAATGGGTTTTAAACGGGCGACAAAATCGTCCGCCTGACCGTAAAGCTCGGTGCCCTTGTCGCCCTGACCGGAGATGATAAGGGGGGTTCGGGCTTCGTCGATGAGGATGGAGTCGACCTCGTCAACGATGGCAAAGGGGTGACCTCTTTGAACCATGGAGGTGTTGTAGATTGCCATATTGTCACGGAGATAGTCAAAGCCCATCTCGTTATTTGTGCCGTAGGTGATGTCCGCTTCGTAGGCGGCGCGGCGTTCGGCGGGCTCGGTGCCGTGGATAACAAGCCCGACCTTAAGACCCAAAAAGCGGTGGATTTTGCCCATCCATTCGCTGTCGCGCTTGGCAAGGTAGTCGTTCACCGTGACGATGTGGACACCGTCGCCTGTGAGGGCGTTAAGGTAGGCGGGGAGGGCGGAAACAAGGGTTTTGCCTTCGCCGGTTTTCATTTCGGCGATGCGCCCCTGATGCAGGACGATGCCGCCGATTAGCTGAACCTTAAAGGGGTAAAGCCCCAAAACGCGCATGGACGCCTCACGCACGGTGGCAAAAGCCTCGGGCAGCAGGTCGTCCAAAGTTTCGCCGGCGGCAAGACGGGCGCGGAATTCGTCGGTTTTGGAGCGAAGCTCCGTGTCGGAGAGCGCCTTGTAATCCTCGGAGAGGGCTTCGATTTTGTTGACAATCGGATAGATTTTTTTCAGCTCCCTGTCACTGTGGGTGCCGAAGATTGATTTTATTATTCCCATTGGCTTAAATGCCTTCCTTTGTTTTTCACATTAAAATGTGGGCAGAATTCACGATACTACCCTAATGATATACATTCCTTAGCATTGTAACACATAATTGTGAATAAAAAAAGAGGAAAAAAGGAACTTTAGCA
>JAVVZC010000181.1:0-2930 GCA_036650755.1 Oscillospiraceae bacterium | reverse complement strand
GGGGAGGTGATGCCCTCAATGGCGGCAACACTGCCGTTGGGGTTGTAGCGAATGTCAAAGGCGGGGCTGTCATTCAGGTCAACATATTGGGTGGCGATTTGACCCTTTGCGGAAAGCTCCGAAACAAGCTCGTCGGAGCAGAGGAAGCGCCCCTCGCCGTGGGAGATGGGCACGGTGAAAATTTCGCCGGGGTGGCAGTTTAGAAGCCAAGGCGAAAGCGGTGAGGAAACCACGGTGCGAACAAGCTTTGACTGGTGCCTGCCGATGGTGTTGAAGCTCAGGGTGGGAGCGTCAGCGTTTGGCTCCGTGATGTGGCCATAGGGCACAAGACCAAGCTTAATGAGGGCTTGGAAGCCGTTGCAGATGCCAAGCATAAGACCGTCGCGGTGGTTTAAAAGCTCCTCCACTTCATCCCGAATTGCGCCGTTGCGGAAGAAGGAGGTTATGAATTTTGCACTGCCGTCAGGCTCGTCGCCGCCGGAAAAGCCGCCGGGGAGAACCACAATATTCGCGGTTTTCAGCTGCTTTGCAAAATAGGCAACCGACTCGTGAATGGCGGCGGGGCTAAGGTTTTTGATGACGATAATTTCCGGCGTGATGCCCGCGCGGGAGAGAGCCTTTGCGGTGTCATATTCGCAGTTTGTGCCGGGGAAAACCGGAATAATCGCCCGTGGCTGAGCAATGCCAAGACCGGGACGCTCAATCTTTTTAAAAATCGCGAAGGTGTGGGGAAGCTTGGATTTTGCTTCGGTTTTTGCCTTGCAGGGATAGACAGGCTCAAGCTTGTTTTCATAGAGCGCCTGCAAATCGGAAAGCGGCAAAGCGTCGGAACCCATTGAGATTACGCCGTTTTCCCGAACTCTGCCAAGGGTTGTGCCCAGCTCCTCACTGCCGGAAAGCTCCAAAATGAAGCTGCCGTAGCGGTAGCCGAAAAGCTCATCCAAGGAAAGGTTTTCGTCAAACTCAAAGCCCGCGCCGTAGCCGATGCACATTTTGAAGATGCCCTCGGCAACGCCGCCCAAGGTGGGCGTGTAGGCGGAGCGGACAGAGCCGCTACGGACAAGGTAGGAGACGGTTTTGAAGTTTTCAAGGAGGGATTTTGCTGTTGGCAAGCCGTTTTCGTCATAGTCGGGGCAAAGCAGGCAAACACGGTGACCCGCCGCCTTAAATTCGGGGGAGATGATGTTTTTAACATTGTCGGTGGTGACGGCAAAGGAGATTAGGGTTGGGGGCACGTCCAGCTTTTCAAAGCTGCCGGACATGGAGTCCTTGCCGCCGATTGCGGCGACGCCCAGGTCTTTTTGCGCCATAAAAGCGCCAAGGAGGGCGGAGAGGGGCTTGCCCCAACGGCGGCTGTCCCGCAGTGGCTTTTCAAAATATTCTTGGAAGCTTAAATAAACGTCCTCAAAGGAGGCACCCGTTGCAACAAGCTTTGAAACCGACTCCACAACGGCAAGGTAAGCGCCGTGGTAGGGGCTTTTTTCGCTGATAAAGGGGTTGAAGCCGTAGGACATGAGGGAGCAGGTGGAGGTGTCGCCCGTTTCGCGGCTGATTTTGTGAACCATCGCCTGAATGGGGGTCTGCTGAAAAACGCCGCCAAAGGGCATGAGCACACTGCCCGCGCCGATGGTGGAGTCAAAGCGCTCGGAAAGTCCCCGCTTGGAGCATACATTTAAATCGGAAACAAGGCTTTTCATGCCCTCCGCAAAATTCTGCGGCAGTTCTTTTTTAAAGCTTTGGGGGGCGGTGGGGGCAATGTCGATGTGCTTTTCCGCGCCGTTGGAGTCCAAAAACTCGCGGGAGAGGTCAACAATGGTTTTGCCGTTCCACTGCATGGAAAGTCGGGGCGCGGCGGTGACCTCGGCAACCACGCTTGCCTCGATGTTTTCGGCGGCGGCAAGCTCCATAAAACGGTTTACATAATTATTTTCAACCACAACCGCCATACGCTCCTGTGACTCGCTTATGGCAAGCTCGGTGCCGGAAAGACCCTCGTATTTTTTGGGCACGGCGTTAAGGTTAATGGAAAGCCCGTCGGCAAGCTCGCCAATGGCAACGGACACGCCGCCCGCGCCAAAATCGTTACAGCGCTTTATTAGCCGCGCCGCCTCGGGGTTGCGGAAAAGACGCTGGAGCTTCCGCTCCTCGGGGGCGTTGCCCTTTTGAACCTCCGCGCCGCAGCTCTCAAGTGAGGAGAGATTGTGCGCCTTGGAGGAGCCTGTTGCGCCGCCGCAGCCGTCGCGTCCGGTTTTTCCGCCCAGCAGAATGACGATGTCGCCGGCGTCAGGGCGCTCGCGGCGGACGTTTGCTTCGGGGGCGGCGGCGATGACGGCGCCCACCTCCATGCGCTTTGCGGCGTAGCCGGGGTGATAGATTTCGTCCACAATTCCGGTGGCAAGTCCGATTTGGTTGCCATAGGAGCTAAAGCCCGCAGCCGCTGTGGTTACAAGCTTTTTTTGGGGAAGCTTGCCCGCAAGGGTTTCGGAAACGGGGGTCAGCGGGTCGGCGGCACCTGTGACGCGCATTCCGGCATAGACATAGCTTCTGCCCGAAAGCGGGTCGCGGATTGCGCCGCCGATGCAGGTTGCCGCGCCGCCGAAGGGCTCAATTTCCGTGGGGTGGTTGTGGGTTTCGTTTTTGAAAAGCAAAAGCCATTTTTCAGTGCCCTCGGGGGTTTCAACGTCAATTTTAACGGTGCAGGCGTTGATTTCCTCGGACTCGTCAAGCTTCGTCAAAAGCCCCTCGGCTTTGAGCTGTTTTGCCGCCAAGGTGCCGATGTCCATAAGGCAAAGTGGCTTTGTGCGCCCCAAGTCCTTGCGGGTTTTGATGTATTCGTTCCAAGCGTTTTGAAGGGTTTCGTCCTCAAATTTAACGCTGTCGATGGTGGTGTTAAAGGTGGTGTGGCGGCAGTGGTCAGACCAGTAGGTGTC
>JAVVZC010000180.1:0-2936 GCA_036650755.1 Oscillospiraceae bacterium | reverse complement strand
CCACGGGAAGTCACGGCAGAGCCGCTACGGTGCTTTTTTGCTCAAAGTGACGGGTTTTGCAATTGCGTTCATATATTGTTAATAAAATTATGCGAAATTTTAGTTAATTATCATAATTTTCAATATTTTGCTTTTCTTTTTTGTGAATACACTATATAATGATGGCAATATATAATCCAAGAATGAGGAATCTTGGGCAGTACCGAAATGCGCAAACCCCAAAGAACACAAATTAAATGGAGGAACACAAAAATGGCAGTTAGACAAAACCTTATCGAACTCTGCGAAAAAATGGCACATGGTCACTACGAAATCAACGAAGATTGTGCCGAATACAAGACCTTTGAAAAATGGTTGACAGACGACCAAATCAAAATTCTCTTGGCGATGGATCTTCTGTCTCCCGCATTCCCGGAAACCATTGCATATGACATTGGCGAACCGGAGGATAAAGTCCTTGAAATGCTTCGCGAAATGGCAGACATCGGCGTTGTTCAAAGAATTGAAAAGGCTGGCTTGGAGCTTTATGTGCTTCTTGTCTATGCCCCCGGCGCTTTTGAATTTATGCTTGTCAACGAAAAATTCTGCGATGAGCACCCCGAGGTGCCCACATCCTTTGCCGATCACGCAACAAAGAGCTATGCAAAGGTTATTCACAACGTTCCCATGGGCGCAGGCGTCATGCGTGCCATCCCCGTGGAAAAAGCAATTCCCTTCGACACCGAGCAGGTTAAGAGCGACCGCATCAGCACCTACATCGAAGCAAGCAAAAGCCACATCGCAATCCTTCCCTGCCAGTGCCGCCGTGTTCGCCGCTACATGAACGAGGGCGCCGGTGACCTTGAGGGCGCTGCCGATTTGGAAACCGGAATGTGCATGTTCTTGGGCTATGCAGCCGACATGTTCATTGCCAACGGCAAGGGCAAATCAATCACCAGAGAAGAAGCCTATGAAAAACTCGAATACTTTGAAAAGCTTGGCTGTGTCCACCAAATAACCACCCTCCAGCCCGGAAAATCAGTCGCTATCTGCAACTGCCTGCCCGGCACCTGCTTGGCACTTGGCGCAACCCAATACTTCAACACTCCCGATGCTTCCCGCAGTAACTTTGAAGCCGAAGTCGACAAGGAAGCCTGCGTTGCCTGCGGACAGTGCGTTGAATACTGCCCGAACAACGCTCTTAAGCTTGGTCAAAAGGTTTGCACTGAAACCCCCATCGAATTCAAGCTTGCAGACCTTCCCAGAGACACCGAGTGGGGCCCCGAAAAGTGGAACCCGGATTACCGCGACAACCGCGAAAATGTCGTTCCCACCGGCACAGCACCCTGCAAAACCACCTGCCCTGCCCATATAGCTGTTCAAGGCTACATAAAGCTTGCCTCTCAGGGAAGATATATCGACGCCCTTGACCTCATCAAAAAGGAAAACCCCTTCCCCGCAATCTGCGGACGTATCTGCCCCCACAACTGCGAGAACGAGTGCACCCGTGGTCTGTTTGATGAGCCCATTGCCATCGACGAAATCAAAAAATTCATTGCCGATCAGGAGCTTAAGCTTGACGGTATGTTCATCCCCGAAAAGCTGCACAACTACGGCAAGTCCATTGCCATCATCGGTTCCGGCCCTGCAGGTCTTTCCTGCGCCTACTATCTTGCCAAGGACGGCTACAAAGTCAGCGTCTTTGAAAAAGAAGAAAAGCCCGGCGGCATGATGATTAAGGGAATTCCTTCTTTCCGTCTCGACAAAAAAGTCGTCAATGCAGAAATCGAAGTTCTTCGCAGACTGGGCGTTGAGTTCAAGTGCGGCGTCGAAGTCGGCAAGGACGTTACCTTGAACGACCTCCGCAAGCAAGGCTTTGAAGCTTTCTACATCGCCATTGGTGCTCAGGGCGGACGTAAGCTTGGCATCGAGGGAGAGGACGCCGAGGGCGTTATTTCAGGCGTTGAATTCCTGCGCAAGGTCAACTTCTGCAAAAAAATCCGTATCTCCGGCAATGTAGTAGTCATCGGCGGCGGCAACGTTGCAGTTGACGTTGCTCGCACTGCTGTCCGTACTGACAGAATTGAATCCACCAAAATGTTCTGCCTTGAAAGCGAAAAGGAAATGCCCGCTCTGCCCGAGGAGCAGGAAG
This sequence comes from Oscillospiraceae bacterium, assembly GCA_036650755.1. Taxonomy (GTDB): domain Bacteria; phylum Bacillota; class Clostridia; order Oscillospirales; family Oscillospiraceae; genus UBA2658. The sequence continues at coordinate 805 of JAVVZC010000180.1, read as the reverse complement.
AAGCCAAGGCAGACGGCATCGAAATCAACAACGGTTGGGGTCCCAAAAAGATTATCCTTGAAGAAGGCGTTGTCACAGGCGTTGAGTTCAAGAAGTGCGTTTCCGTGTTTGACGCCGACGGCAAGTTTGCTCCCACATATGATGAGAACACCACCATCATCGTGCCCGCAGACTACGTTCTCCTTTCCGTTGGTCAGTCCATCGAATGGGGCAACCTGTTGGACGGCAGCAAGGTCGAGCTTGGACGCGGCAACACAGCAGTTGCAGACAGCCTCACCTATCAGACCGCACAGCCCGACGTGTTCGTTGGCGGCGACGTTTTCACAGGACCCAAGTTCGCAATCGACGCTATCGCGGCAGGCAAGGAAGGCGCAATCACCATCCATCGCTTCGTACAGCCGGGTCAGAGCCTGACCATCGGCCGTAACCGCCGTGTATTCACCTCCTTGGACAAGGACGGTCTTGACAAAAAGGCTATCAAAGCCGACGGTTTTGACAGCACCCCCCGCCAGCGTCCCCTTCACGACTCACTCAAGGCAAAGAGCTTCAACGACGACCGCGTCACCTTCACCGAGGAGCAGATGCGCAAGGAAACCGCCCGTTGCTTGGGTTGCGGTGCAACAATAGTTGACCCCAACAAGTGCATCGGCTGCGGCGTCTGCACCACAAAGTGCAAGTTCGATGCCATCACCATCAAGAAAAAATACTTTGTCGACAGCGTTGAGTTCTTCGCAAGAACCGAAGCATTCGAAAAGTATGAAGAAGAGCGCAAGCAAAACATCAAAATCCGCATAGCTGCAAAGAA
>JAVVZC010000179.1:0-2944 GCA_036650755.1 Oscillospiraceae bacterium | reverse complement strand
CCACAGCTACACCGCGGAAGTTTTCCACTGCGGCTCCGACTTAACAAGCCTTTTTGGCAGTCTCCTTTCAGCGCCCCATCACCCGGAGCAAACTGTCAACCTGCTGCTCAACCTTCGGGACAGCTCCGCCGCCCAAGGCTTCAAACAGCTTCGGGAGCTGGGCTTCCTCTTTTCCGGGCTGCACCCTCTCTGCGAAAACGGCGAGTTCTTGCTTATGCACCACCCAATGGACGTGGTGCTTTCCCTTGACAAACTTTCCATTGACCAAGGTTATTCAGAGCTTTTCACCTACATTCGCAACAACATTGGAGGTCAGTCATGAAAACTATTCGCGGAAAAATAAGAACTCAGCTTCTTCTTGTCTCCCTGCTGGCACTCGCCCTAATGAGCATCGTTACGGTTTTGTCCATCGGCAGAATTCGAAACGACGTTTACACAGCAAACAGTCAGCTTGGAACAACAGCCAGTCAAATCAGCGGCGAAGCCTTGGAAAATATGATTTCCGAGCAGCTTATCTCCACCGCAAAAACCAAGGCGGCGGTTGCCGATGAAAAGCTGAGCAAGCAGCAGAATTTCACTCAAATAATCGCGAACTACGCAAGCTCCCTCTACGCCAACCCCCAAGGCTTTAAACCCCAAACTGTCAATCCTCCAAACCCCGCCTTAACGGCAAAAACCACAGCCCAGCTCCTTTGGGCGGAGGGGCTTAACCCCGCCGATTTTCAGGAGGAGCTTGGTCTTATGGCAAACTGCTCCCAGCTTATGACCCTTGTGCCCGAGTCTGACCCTGACATAACCGCAAACTATATCGCCACGGAGAGCGGCTTTGTCATCATGGCGGATCGCGATTCCGACAAAAAGCCGGAATTCATCGACGGGCGTGAACGAAGCTGGTACAAGTCCGCAAAGGCGGCAGACAAGCTTATCTGGACCGACGTTTTTAACGATGCCATGGGTCGCGGGCTTGCAATCACCTGCGCCGCCCCTGTTCACGACGGCAACGGCGCCTTCAAGGGCGTTGTGGGCATAGGTTCCCTCATGACAAACCTCAACAAAGAAATTATCAACACCAAAATCGGTGAAACAGGCTATGCCTTCATAGTCAACCAAAACGGCGACGTCATCATCTCCCCAAAAATCAAACCCGATGCCGGCGGAAATTTTGTCAGCGAAAACCTCAAAAACACCCCAAATTCCGATATTAACAAGCTGATTTCCAACATGCTTGCGGGAACATCGGGAATTTCCCGCATTGATTATATGGGGCGGGAGGTCTACATGGCTTGTGAGCCCATGAACACCCTGCCTTGGGGCGTTGTCACCGTTGTGGACGTGGATGAAGCCTTGGCTCCCTCCAAGGACATCCAATACAAAATCACCGACATGACAAGCAGCTCAATCGTCGCGATTGACAGCTCCGTCCGTCACACCTTCTTGGCGGTTATTGCCGTTGTCCTTGCGGTGCTTGTTATGGTTTTCACCATCAGCTCTTATTTCTCAAAAAAACTCACCACCCCCCTTGCCCACCTCACCTCCAGCGTCAAGCAAATTTCCAGCGGCAACCTCAACACGAAAATCGACATCAAAACCGGGGACGAAATTGAGCTTCTTGCAAACTCCTTCAATGGTATGACAAGCAGTCTTCAAGAATACATCACAGACCTTACCAAGGTAACCGCGGAAAAGGAGCGCATCGGCGCGGAGCTGAATGTTGCCACCCAAATTCAAGCCTCCATGCTGCCCTGCATCTTCCCCGCCTTCCCCGATTACGACGAGTTTGACATCTTCGCCTCCATGCAGCCCGCAAAGGAGGTTGGCGGCGACTTCTACGATTTCTTCCTCATAGACAGCACACATTTGGGCATAGTAATAGCAGACGTTTCCGGCAAGGGCGTCCCCGCCGCCCTCTTTATGGTCATCGCAAAAACCCTTATCAAAAACCACAGCCAAAACGGCGAAGCTCCCGCCGAGGTTCTTACCGCCGTTAACACCCAGCTTTGCGAGAATAACGACGCCATGATGTTCGTTACAGCTTGGGTGGCAATCCTAAACATCACCACAGGAGAACTCACCTACGGAAACGCGGGGCACAATCCCCCCCTGCTCCGCCGCAGCGGAGAGTCGGGCTTCACCTTCCTAAAATCCGCTCCCGGCTTTGTGCTTGCGGGCATGGAGGGCATCAAATACACCCAAGCCTCCCTTATGATGGGCGCGGGCGATGTGCTTTTCCTCTACACCGACGGTGTGACCGAGGCGATTAACCTTAATGACGAGCTTTACAGCGAGGAGCGCTTAAACGAAGTTTTGGACCAAAACAGCGAGCTTGAAGTTACAGAGCTTCTCTCCGCCGTCAAAGTCTCCATGGACAATTTTGTCGGTAAAGCGGATCAGTTTGACGACATCACCATGCTGGGTCTTAAATTTAAGGGCGAGGAAAACAGCTAAAGCCCCCATTCCCCGCATTTATCCAACAAAAAAAGCGGCAAGCATCAAAACCGCCGCAGCCTATTCAAAGGAGTGGATGTACAGTGGAGCAACTAATAATCCCCGCGGAAACAGAGCGTCTTGACGAGGTTATAAACTTTGTTGACGGCATACTGGAAAATTACAACTGCCCCCCGACTGTCCAAATGCAAATAGACATCGCGGTGGAGGAAATTTACGTCAACATCGCCCATTACGCCTACAATCCCGACGTGGGCGAAGCCATAATCCATTGTCGGGTTATGCCGGAGCCCCTCAGCGTGATAATCGAATTTATCGACGGCGGCGTCCCCTACAACCCACTTGAGCGTGGCGACCCGGACATCAGCCTCTCCGCGGAGGAGCGGGACGTGGGTGGACTTGGCATCTACATGGTCAAAAACAGCATGGATTATGTCTCCTACCGCCACGAAAAAGGAAACAACATTTTCACCATCCAAAAACGGCTGAACTAAAAAAA
>JAVVZC010000178.1:0-2994 GCA_036650755.1 Oscillospiraceae bacterium | reverse complement strand
ACAACTTTAAAACATTGAGGTATAATTATGATTCATCAATTCAAGCTTAACGGCTTTAACATTATTTTGGACGTTTTCAGCGGCGCCGTGCATGTTACGGACGATTTGGCTTATGACGTTATCGGGCTTTTTGAGGGGCATGAGCGGGAGGAAATTGTGGCTTTGATGCTTAACAAATACTCGGACGTGCCTTCGATTAACCGGGAGGAGATTTTGGAGTGCTTGGGGGACGTTGAGGCGCTTCGGGACGGGGGGCAGCTTTTTGCTTCGGACGTCTATGAAAACCACGCGGCGGAGCTTAAGGAGAAAAACAAATTTGTCAAGGCGTTGTGTCTCCATGTGGCGCACACTTGCAACTTAAACTGCGAATATTGCTTTGCTTCACAGGGGAAATATCACGGCGAGCGGGCGCTTATGAGCTTTGACGTGGGCAAGCGGGCGCTGGAATTTCTTATTGAAAACTCTGGAAGCCAAAAAAATCTTGAGGTGGATTTCTTCGGCGGGGAACCGCTTATGAACTGGCAGCTCTGCAAGGATTTGGTCGCCTACGCCCGTTCTCGGGAGGAGGAATGCGGAAAGCATTTCCGTTTTACCTTGACAACCAACGGAATTTTGATTGACGACGACGTTATCGACTTTGCAAACCGCGAGATGGACAACGTGGTTTTGAGCCTTGACGGGCGGCGGGAAATTCACGACAGACTACGCAAGTCCGTGAACGGACGGGGCAGCTATGACATTATTGTGCCAAAGTTCCAAAAGTTCGTGGAGGCGCGGGGCGACCGCGGCTACTATGTCCGTGGTACGTACACACACAACAATGTGGAGTTCACAAAAGACCTGTTCCACATGGCGGATTTGGGCTTTACGGAGCTTAGCATGGAGCCGGTTGTCTGCTCCCCCGACGACCCCTACGCCCTTACAAAAGAGGATTTGCCCATTCTTTTTGAGCAGTACGAAATTCTTGCCAAGGAGATGCTAAAGCGGAAAAAAGAGGGGCGCGGCTTCACCTTTTACCACTACATGATCGACCTTGCGGGGGGGCCCTGCATCTACAAACGCATTTCCGGCTGCGGCTCCGGCACCGAATATTTGGCGGTGACGCCTTGGGGCGAGCTTTACCCCTGCCACCAGTTTGTGGGCGACGAAAAGTACAGCATGGGCAACATTTGGGACGGCGTCACCAACCTTGAACAGCGGGAAAAGTTCAAAAGCTGCAACGCCTACGCCCGTGAGGACTGCAAGGATTGCTGGGCAAAGCTCTATTGCTCCGGCGGCTGCGCCGCAAACGCCTACCACGCCACCGGCGACATCACCGGCACCTACGACTACGGCTGTCAGCTTTTCAAAAAACGCATGGAGTGCGCCATTATGATTAAAGTCGCGGAGCAGGCGCAATAGCCAAAAAGCCCGCCCCTTCAAGGCTTTTGCTCTTTACAAAACCAATAAAAAACCGACGCTTCAAACAAGAAGCGTCGGTTTTTTTATTGGTTTCGGGCCTTTGGGGAACTATGCCTCGTACATTTCCATTCTGGATTTTACAGCGTGTGCCTTGCAGGTGGGGCGGAATTTTTCGAAAAGCTTGGTTTCGGAATGCGCCTGAAGGTCTTCAACGGTTTCCCAATTTTCGATGAGCATCATCTTTTTGGGATCCTCGGTGCTGATGTAAAAGTCATACTTGAGATTGCCCTTATCGGCGCGGGAGCCTTCAACAAGACCCTCGTCGCAAAGAACCTTGTAGAAATCCTTCATATCGGTTGTTTCGCTGAAAAAGCTGCAATTGATAACAATCATTGTAAGTCCTCCGTAATTTTTAACCGCTTTTTGCGGCTCATTTTTGTTATCATACCACCATATTGGGCTTATGGCAATGCTAAAAATGCCCGAAAAGTGAGAAATACGCCTAAATTTCAGCTTGGATTGCACTGCCCATCTCACGGCAGCCAAGACGTTTTTTGCCCTCGCTCATGGTGTCGTCGGTGCGGAAGCCTTGGGTCAAAACTCGGTTTACGGCGTTTTCGATTGCCTCCGCCTCCAAGCTCATTCCGAAGGAATTGCGCAGCAGCATGGCGGCGGACAAAATCATGCCAATGGGATTTGCGGAGTTTTTGCCCGCAATATCCGGCGCGGAGCCGTGGATTGGCTCGTAAAGCCCGCGACTGCCCTCGCCCAAGCTGCCCGAGGGGATGATGCCGATGGAGCCCGTCAGCATGCTCGCCTCGTCGGAAAGTATGTCGCCGAACAGATTTTCGGTTAAAATAACGTCGAACTGGGAGGGCGCGCGAACCAGCTGCATCGCGCAATTGTCTACATACATGTGGGAAAGTGTCACATCCGGATACTTTTCGCCCACCTCCGTCACCACACGCCGCCAAAGCTTGGAGCTGTCCAGCACATTTGCCTTGTCAACGGAGCAGACGATTTTGCGGCGCTTTTGGGCGCTTTGGAAGGCGACATTCGCGATGCGCTCGATTTCATGCCGTGAATAGCCCATGATATCTTGGGCGTAGTCCTCGCCGTTTCGGGTTTCGCTTGTGTGCTCACCGAAATAAGCGCCGCCGATAAGCTCACGAACCACCACAAAGTCAATGCCTCGGTCGGTGATTTCCTCTTTCAGCGGGCTTGCGTCCCGAAGCTGTTCAAGAAGCCGGGCGGGGCGAAGATTTGCGAAAAGCCCCAAGGCGGCACGCAGAGCCAAAAGTCCCCGCTCCGGGCGCAGCTCCTTGGGCTGACTGTCCCATTTTGGACCGCCCACCGCGGAGAGCAAAACGCTGTCGGCGGCAAGGCAGGTATCCAAGCTGCTTTGGGGCAAAGGCTCTCCAAAGCTGTCAATGGCGGCGCCGCCCATGGGCGCTGTGGTGAAGCTGAAGCTGTGCCCGAATTTTGCGGCAGTTTTTTCAAGCACACCCACAGCCTCGGACATGATTTCGGGGCCGATACCGTCACCGGGGATGATTGCTATGGTTTTTTTCATAAAAGGGGTTCTCCTTTTTT
>JAVVZC010000177.1:0-3033 GCA_036650755.1 Oscillospiraceae bacterium | reverse complement strand
AAGGGTGTGCCGACTATTTTTCCGGCTTGGAAACGTAGTTTGCGTGGCGGCACATTGCGTCAAAGCTTTTGTCGCTGATGTCGTGCTCAATTTTGCAGGCGTCCTCACGGGCTGTTTCCTCGTCCACACCGATGGAAACCAAAAAAGCGGTGAGCATACGGTGGCGATTAAGCATGCGCAGGGCAATTTCGTGACCGGCGTCGGTGAGGGTGATAAGCCCGTCAGCGTCCATGGCGATGTAGCCGTTTTCACGGAGACGCTTTGTGGCATAGCTGACGCTGGGCTTTGTGACGGACAGCGCTTCCGCGATGTCGATGGAGCGGGCGTAGCCCTTGTTTTCCTTAAGCATGAGAATCATTTCCAAATAATCCTCGGAAGATTTTTGAATTTTCATGGTTCTGCGCCTCCCTAATCAGCCTCTTACCATGTTATCACCTGCCGCCGAATTTTACAAGCGAAAAAAGAGCTTGGAATTTATGGCGTTTTGGACGGCGGGGCTTGCTCATTCCCGAGGCAAATCCCGAAGCCAAGCGTCAACGCAGGCGTCGGACGCCATGTGGAAGCCGCCACGGGGGCTAAGGCTCAGGGCGCAGACCTTGGGTCCGTCGGGAAGGGAGCTGCGCTTGAACTGCTGGGAGAAAAAGCGGCGGAGGAAAACCTTAAGCCATTTTAGGATGGTTTCACGGTCATATTCGCCGTCAAAGGCGAATTCCGCCAGTCGAAGCACCTTCCGGGGCTCGCTTCCGCGGCGGACAATGTGGAAAAGGAAAAAGTCGTGGAGCTGATAGGGGCCGACCAAATCCTCGGTTTTTTGGGAAAAATCCTTGTCACTAACGGGCAGTAGCTCCGGGCTGATGGGCAGGGCAACAATGTCCCGCAGAACCTCCGCCAAAGTGGGAGATTTTGCGTTTTCGGCGCAGTAGCCGACCAAATATTGGACAAGAGTTTTCGGAATGCCGCCATTGACGCCGTACATGGACATGTGGTCGCCGTTAAAGGTTGCCCAGCCGAGAGCAAGCTCGGACATGTCGCCCGTGCCCACAACAAGTGCGCCCATGCCGTTTGCGATGTCCATTAAAATTTGGGTGCGCTCCCGCGCCTGTGCGTTTTCAAAAACCACAGAAAGGTCTTTTTCGTCGTGACCGATGTCGGCAAAATGCTGCCGCACGGCGGGGGTAATGTCAATTTTTCGAAGGATACAGCCAAGCTCACGGATAAGCAGCTCCGCATTGTTTTTCGTCCGCTCTGAGCTGCCGAAGCCGGGCATTGTCACGGCGATAATGTTTTCGTGGGGCAGATTAAGCAGGTCAAAGGCGCGGACGCAAATGAGCAGCGCAAGGGCGGAATCCAGCCCGCCGGAGACGCCCAGTACGAGATTTTTTGCGCCTGTGTGCAAAATCCGCTTGTGCAGTCCCAGCGCGGCAAGCTGCAAAACATCCTCGCTGTAGCTGCGGCGCTTGTTTTCAAAGGTGGGCAGGAAGGGTGTTTTTGAGATGGGGCGGGACAGCCTTGTGTGGGCGGGTTCAAGTGAAAACCCGACGCTTGTTATGGGCGTTGGGGAGCTTGTGGGGAAGTAGTTTATCCTCTTTCGCTCATAATTGAGGTAGGAAATGTCCAATTCGGATACTACAAGCCCTGTTCCGAAGCGGCGCTGGGCAAGCAGTGTGCCGTTTTCCGCAATGATGTCGTGACCCGCAAAGACCAAATCCGTGGTGGACTCCCCGTCCCCCGCGGAGGAATAGAGGTAGCCGCAGAGCAGCCGCCCGGACTGGCTTGTGACCAGCAGACGGCGATAATCGTCCTTGGAGGCAAATTCCGGGCTGGCGGAAAGGTTTAGGATTACCGTGGCTCCCGCCGCCGCCAAGGCGCAGGAGGGGGGCACCGGTGCCCAAAGGTCGGCGCAGATTTCAACTCCCACGCAAAGCCCGGGCATGGTTTCGCAATTGAAAACAAGGCTGTTGCCAAAGTCGGTTTCCTGACCCGCAAAGCTGATTTTCTTCACCGGGTCGCCGCCGGGGGCAAAAAATCTTGCCTCGGAAAATTCGGCGTAGTTTGGCAAAAAGGTTTTTGGAACAATGCCCAAAAGCTTGCCCCGATGGCAAACAGCGCCGCAGTTAAAGAGCTTTCCGCCCTGTGAAACGGGCAGTCCCAGGGCGAAAAGCAGGTCGATTTCCCGTGTTTCGGAAAGGATGAAGGCAAGGGCGTTTTCGGCGGCGCTTTGGAGGGTGTCTTGAAAAAACAGGTCGCCGCAGGTGTAGCCCGTGATGCAAAGCTCGGGCAGGGCAAGGAGCCGAACGCCTTGAAATTCCGCCTGTTTTATCAGCGAAACCAAGGATTTTTTGTTGTATTCGCAGTTTGCCACCAAAATATCGGGCGTGGCGGCGGCAACTCTGATTAGTCCGTCCTTCATGAAGCTTCCTCCCCAACAAATTGAAATAGGCTCTCATCGTAAAATCTTAAAATCTCGGTTTTTGCGGCTTCAAGTTTGGTCTGCTCAATGATAATCGTAAGGGTTTTTGGGTTAAGCTCACAACGGATAATGCCCTCCAGCTTTGGAAAAACCTTTGCTTCAAGCTCCGTTTTAAGCTCCGCTAGCGTTGTCTCATTTTGGGCGTAATATTCGGAATAGTTGGGGGGAACATAGCCCACAAGGGGCTTTCCCCGACCGTCCGTGAAGCAGACGATTAAAAACAAAACGAAAATCAAAAGGAACAGGGCGGCGCCCAGGGGACGAATGCTTTTTACAAAGCTTTGTCCCGCTGTGGCGTCGGCTCTTTTTTTTAGCGTTTCCAAGGAATTCCCCCTTCGGGCATAATTTTTGTTTGTGTTGGGCTAAAACTCAATGCGCTTGTTGATATAATCGGCAAGCTCGTCGATTTTTATACGCTCCTGCTCCATGGTGTCACGATTTCGGACGGTGACGCAGCCGTCGGCGGGAGTTTTGTCGTCGCCCACGGTTTGGAAGTCCAAGGTTATGCAGAAGGGGGTGCCCGCTTCGTCCTGACGGCGGTAGCGCTTGCCGATTGAGCCGGC
>JAVVZC010000176.1:0-3071 GCA_036650755.1 Oscillospiraceae bacterium | reverse complement strand
TCCATCATCAAATCCTGTGCATTTTTATTCATCGGAAACGGAATAATTTCCCGGATGCAATCCTCGCCCGCAAGGAGCATTACCATGCGGTCAACTCCCGGGGCGATGCCCGCGTGGGGGGGCGCGCCGTAGGAAAACGCGTTGTACATGGCGGGGAACTTTGCCTTCACATCGGCTTCGCCCATGCGGACAAGCTCGAACGCCTTTATCATAATTTCCGGGTCGTGATTTCGCACAGCGCCGGAGGACAGCTCAATGCCGTTGCAGACCAAATCGTATTGGTAGGCGGTGATTTCCAAGGGGTCAGCCTCGCCCGCTTCCACCTTATTCAAAATTTCAAGCCCGCCGTTGGGCATGGAAAAGGGGTTGTGGCAAAATTCCAGCTCGCCGCACTCCTCGCCGATTTCGTACATGGGGAAGTCCACAATCCAGCAAAATTCATAGCGTTCCTTATTCATCAAGCCATCCACCGAAGCGCCCAGCATTTTGCGAAGCACGCCCGCGGTTTTTTGAGCCGCCAAGGTTTTTCCGGCGGAAAGACCCACGAAACAGCCCGGCTTTAAGCCCAGCGCCGCCACAACGGCGTCCTTGTGCTCGGTGACAAATTTTGAAATTCCGCCAACCAGCTCGCCGTTTTCGTCAAGGCGGAACCAATAGACCTTGTTCCCCGCCTGAACCTCAACCTCGGCGCAAAGCTTGTCGATAAACTTGCGGGTTTGGGTAAAGCTCGGCACAACAACTGCCTTGACGCAGTTGCCCGCAAAAGGCTCAAAGCCGCAATTTGCAAGCACCTCCGTTGCGTCCTGAAGCTCCAAAGCGATGCGCAAATCCGGTTTGTCGGAGCCGAAGCGCTCCATTGAGTCCTTGTAGGCGATGCGGGTAAAGGGGGCGCTTGAGGCGATATTGTAAGCGCCGTATTTTGCGAAAATCGGGGGCAAAACCTCCTCCAAAACGGAGAAAACGTCGTCCTGATTGGCAAATGCCATTTCCATGTCCAGCTGATAAAACTCGCCGGGTGAGCGGTCGGCTCTTGCGTCCTCGTCACGGAAGCAGGGGGCAATTTGGAAATAGCGGTCAAAGCCGGCGGTCATCAGAAGCTGTTTAAACTGCTGGGGCGCTTGGGGCAGAGCGTAAAACTTGCCCGGGTGATTGCGCGCGGGGACAAGATAGTCCCTTGCGCCCTCGGGTGAGGAGGCGGTTAAAATGGGGGTGGTTACCTCCAAAAAGCCCTGCTCCGTCATGCTGCTGCGAAGGGCGGAAACCACGTTGCAGCGCAGGACGATATTGTTTTTAACCTCCGGGTTGCGGAGGTCGAGATAGCGGTATTTTAGGCGGGTGGATTCATCCGCGTCACGGCTGTGGTTGATTTGGAAGGGCAGCTCGTTGTAGCGGCAACGCCCCAAAACCTGAATTTTTTCGGGGACGATTTCGATGTCGCCTGTGGGCATATTGGGGTTTTTGCTGGCACGTTCACGGACGGTGCCCTCAACGCTGATGGTGGATTCCTTGGTGATATCGCGAAACTGCTTGATTGTTTCCTCGGTTTCCGCCACAATTTGACTGGTGCCGTAAAAGTCGCGGACGACCACAAAGGAAAGGGAGCCGGAAACCTCGCGGACGTTTTCCATCCAGCCGACAATTTTGACCTTTTCGCCGACATTTTCGAGCCGCAGCTCGTTACAGTTGTGAGTTCGGGATTGGAACATATTTTTTTCTTCCTTTATATATAAATGTATTTTTTAATTCTCGCAAATAACTGCCGCGCTGTTTTTTTCGGCAAGCGCCGCCTTGATTTTTTGCGCCGCGTCCTCGGGTTTTTCGGAGGTCTGCTCGCCGCTTTCCATGTTTTTCACCTTGATGACGCCGGCAGAAATTTCGTCCTCGCCTATGAAAACCACAAAGGGAATTTTAAGCTTGTCCGCATAGCTCATTTTTGCCTTAAACTTTTTGTCCTCGCTGTAAAGCTGGGTGCGGATGCCGTTTTTTCGGAAGTCCCTTGCCACACGAACGGCTTCGGAGCTGCTGTCGGTCATGGGGATAATGAGCACATCCGCCGGGGCGAAAACCGCCGCCTCGGAGAGCATTTTTTGCTCCTCCAAAACGTAGAAAAGCCTTGTAAGTCCAATGGAAATGCCAACGCCGGGCAGTTTTTTGTCCGTGTAGTATTCCGCAAGATTGTCGTAGCGCCCGCCACTGCAAACGGAGCCGATTTCCGGGTGGTCAAGGAGGGTGGTTTCGTAAACCGTGCCGGTGTAGTAGTCAAGCCCTCGGGCGATGGTAAGGTCGATTTCAAAGTTTTCATCGGGCACGCCGAAGTCCGACATGGCGGAGGAAACGGCTTTCAGCTCATTAAAGCCAAGGTCAAAAATCTGGTTTTTGCCCACATATTCGGAGAGGGCGGAAAGCTTTTGCTCGCTTGTGCCATTGATTGCGATGAAGCGCAAAATTTCCTCTGACTTATCCTCCGAAACGCCCTGCTCAAGCAAAAGCTCACGGCACTTTTCAGCGCCGATTTTGTCCAGCTTGTCAATGGTTCGCATGATTTCGGATGCGGCTTCGGAAAGCCCCAAAATTGCAAAAAAGCCGTTTAGAACCTTGCGGTTGTTGACCCGGATTTTGAAGCGGCGAAGCCCTAATTTTGTAAAGGTTTGGAAGATTATGGCGGGGATTTCCGCCTCGTTCATAACGTCCAGACTGCCGTCGCCGATGATGTCGATGTCCGCTTGGTAAAACTCGCGGAAGCGACCCCGCTGGGCACGCTCGCCCCGATAAACCTTGCCGATTTGGTAACGTCTGAAGGGAAAAGTGAGCTGTCCGTAATTCAGCGCCACAAATTTTGCAAGGGGCACGGTAAGGTCAAAGCGCAGTGCCAAATCCGCGTCGCCCTTGGTGAAGCGATAGATTTGTTTTTCCGTTTCGCCGCCGCCCTTGGCAAGGAGCACCTCCGCCGCTTCGATTATGGGGGTGTCTAGCGGTGAAAAGCCGTAAAGTGAATAGGTTTCCCGCAGGGTTTGCATGATGCGCTCCATTTGCGCCTGTTTTTCCGGGAGCAGCTCCATGAAGCCCGAGAG
>JAVVZC010000175.1:0-3116 GCA_036650755.1 Oscillospiraceae bacterium | reverse complement strand
CTGTAAACACTCATAAAAAACGGTTGACATATTACCTAAAGTGTTGTATCTTATAACTATAGAAAGGGTGAGTCCAATGTGGCGGTTCCGCTTACAGTGAAGTCCTTTTTCTTGCTCGAAGGCTCGGCATTGTGCCGCGGCTTATCGGTGTTTCCAATGCGGCTCTCATGTTTATGAGAATATGTTGGCGCGTTCCTCGGCTCCTTAGTCAGTCGCGGTCGCCACAAAAAGCGCTAGATGGAGCGGGATACCATTAAGCACAGTCGGGTCAAAAAGTATATGTCCAAGAAAGTGAGTAAACCCAAATAATGGAGACTAGTAAAACAGAACAGAGTTAGCCCCCTGCCCGCGTTGGATGGGCAGGGGGTTGCGTTTTTTTATTTTTGTTTTCCGCCGAAAGCTTTCGGGCGGATTTTTTTTATGCCCAAGGGCTTGGGGATTTTGGAAAAATATGTAGGCTAGAAAAGATATTTGACCAGCAGCAGGAGCACCACGCCGGGCAGTCCCAAAACGCCGACCACGATGGCGTTCAGCCAGTTTATTGCTAGGGTCAGCCCCACAAGGTCGCCCAAAAGATTAAGCACAAAGAGGGCGACAAAGCCGGAAAGAGCGTTTAGCAAAAGCTTCATCGCCCATTTTAGGGGCGTTTTCAGAAGCTTGAACAGAAGGACGACAAGAATTACGCAGATGACAATTGCGGCAATGGTGGCAAAATTTGAAATTTCGGGAATATCCGGCATTTCAGGCATGGTGTTACCCCTTTTTTAATGATATTTTTCGCGGAAATGCTTGAGGGTGGTGTTGTAGCGGGAGCGGAGGGCGCTGATTTCGAAGATGCAGGCGTCCAAGGCGTCCGGGTCCACGGTGTTGTTAAACTGGATGTAGGCTTCGTCCAATGAGTTTTGGATGCCGGATAGCTCCGCCGTGAAATGCGAGCACTCCGCCTGACGGGCTTGCTTGATTTTTTTGTCCTTTGACATGAAAATGCCTCCCACAATGCTTGCTTTCACATATTGTAAGCAAAGTGGGCAAAAATTAAACAAAGCAGGGCGTTTTTTTGGAATATGGGGGCGGAGCGTTCTGCTTGATTTTTTTATTGTTATAGGCTATACTATATGAGTTAAGTGGGGAAATTATCCTGCACAACATATTGTGATATGAGGAGTATGCGGGTTTATGAAAAAAGCCACAGCGGCAGACTATGGTAACAACAGCATTTCGCAGCTTAAGGGCGCGGACAGAGTTCGAAAACGTCCCGCCGTTATTTTTGGATCAGACGGGCTTGAGGGCTGCCAGCACGCTGTTTTTGAGATACTTTCCAACGCTATCGACGAAGCGCGCGAGGGCTTTGGCAACATTATAACAGTTACACGCTTCGATGACAAGTCCATTGAAATTGAGGACTTTGGCAGAGGCTGCCCCGTTGACTGGAACGAAAACGAGGGACGCTTCAACTGGGAGCTGGTTTTTTGCGAGCTTTACGCCGGCGGAAAATACGCCAACGACGAGGGGGAAAACTACGAGTATTCCTTGGGCCTCAACGGGCTTGGCTCCTGCGCAACCCAATATTCCTCCGAATATTTTGACGCCACCATCTATCGTGACGGCTTCAAATACACCCTCCATTTCGAAAAGGGCGAGAATATCGGCGGGCTGCAAAAAGAGCCTTTGGACAAAAAAAGAACCGGCTCCTGCTTTCGCTGGAAGCCGGATAGGGACGTTTTCACCGAAATCGACATGCCGGCGGAATTCTTTCGGGAAACCCTGCGGCGTCAGGCGGTGGTCAACGCCGGGGTCGTTTTCCGCTTCCGCAATCAGGTGGACGGAAAGTTCGAAACCGAGGACTTCAAATACGAGCAGGGAATTTTGGACTACGTTTCCGAGCTTACGGGGGAGGACACCCTCTCCGCGCCGGTGTTCATCGAAACCGAGCGCCGTGGTCGTGACAGGGCGGACAAGCCCGAATACAAGGTCAAGCTGACCGCCGCTTTTTGCTTTTCAAACAAGGTGAACGGCATTGAGTATTACCACAACTCATCTTGGCTGGAATACGGCGGAGCGCCGGAAAAGGCGACAAAGTCCGCCTTCGTTTTCGCCTTGGACGCATATATCAAGAAAATCGGGAAATATCAGAAGAACGAGAGCAAAATCAGCTTTCAGGACGTTTCCGACTGCCTTGTTTTGGTCACCAACTGCTTTTCCACCCAAACCTCCTACGAAAACCAAACCAAAAAAGCAATCAACAACCGCTTCATCCAAGAGGCTATGACGGAGTTTCTCCGTGCCCAGCTTGAGATTTATTTCATCGAGCACAAGGCGGAGGCGGACAAAATCGCGGAGCAAATCCTTATCAACAAGCGGAGCCGTGAGCAGGCGGAAAAAGCAAGGCTGAACATCAAAAAGAAGCTTTCGGGCAATGTTGACCTTGCCAACCGCATACAAAAATTCGTTGATTGCCGCACAAAGGACATCGGCAGACGTGAAATTTACATCGTGGAGGGCGATTCCGCTTTGGGCGCCTGCAAGCTCTCTCGGGACGCGGAATTTCAGGGCATTATGCCGGTGCGGGGCAAGATTTTAAATTGCCTTAAGGCGGACTACCCGAAGATTTTCAAAAGTGAAATCATCACCGACCTTATCAAGGTTTTGGGCTGTGGGGTGGAGGTTGAAAAGGGGCGCGGCAAGGAGCTTTCCACCTTTGACCTTGACAATCTTCGCTGGCACAAGGTCATTATCTGCACCGATGCGGATGTGGACGGCTACCAAATCCGCACACTTATTCTCACCATGATTTATTGCCTGATGCCCACCCTTATTGAGGAGGGCTATGTCTATATCGCGGAGTCGCCGCTCTATGAAATTACCTGCAAGGACAAGACTTTTTTCGCCTATACCGAGCGGGAAAAGGCGGATATTGTGGACAAGCTGGAGGGCAAAAAGTGCAGCATTAACCGCTCCAAGGGACTTGGTGAAAACGACCCGGAAATGATGTGGCTCACCACCATGAACCCCGACACACGCCGTCTTATTCGGGTGATGCCCGAGGACGCAAAGGCAACAGCCGAGTCCTTTGACCTGCTGCTTGGCGATAATCTGGCGGGACGGAAAAACCACAT
>JAVVZC010000174.1:0-3135 GCA_036650755.1 Oscillospiraceae bacterium | reverse complement strand
CAATATGTTGCTTTCCACCAAAGTTTGTTATATAATGTGCCAAGGTATATACATTTGTGCAGGTATGCGCCGCGCTTGCGGGGCGGCTCCCGAATTTCAAAAATAAATCTATTTAAAGGCAGGGATAATCATGACTTTGCGACCAAAAATAGTTGAGCTGTGCAAGATGATTGGCGGCTTGACCGGCATGATCAACAAAATCGACGAAAACGCCCCCGAATACTACTCCCTTGAGTGCTGTGTTTCCGACGAACAGGCGGAAATGGCGCTTGCCATGGGTTTGCGCAAAAACCGCACAGCGGAATATTTATCAAAAAAGACAGGCAAATCACTTGAGGAAACCCGCCGCCTTGCCATGGAGCTTGCCCAAATCGGCGTCTGCAAGGTCTACACCGGGCTCAGCGGTGAGGATCAGTTTTTCGTCCAGATTTTCGCGCCCGGCGTCCTTGAAATGATGGTGGGCAACCGTGAGCTTTTGGCAAAGCATCCCCAAATCGCCAAGGCTTTTGAGGAATACACCCGCATTCGCATCGCGCCCATCGCCCCCATGCTGCCCGTCGGTCAGGCGATGATGCGTGTTATCCCCATCGAGAGCGCCATCGCCTCCGATTCCAAGGCTGTGCCCTACGAAAAGCTCTCCTACTACCTTGAAAAATACGACACCTTTTCCGTTACCGAGTGCTCCTGCCGCGCCTCCCGCGCTGTTTTGGGTCAGGGCTGCGGGCACCTTGCCAAGGATATGTGCATCCAAATGGGCAGCGGCGCGGAATACTACATCCGCACAGGCAGAGCCCGGCAAATCACCCGAGACGAGGTTCGGGAGCTGCTCAAAAAAGCCGAGGAAAACGGGCTTATGCACCAGCTTCCCAACATTGACGGGCTGGGCGACACCGCCGCAATCTGCAACTGCTGCTCCTGCTCCTGCTTCGCCATGCGGGTCGCCACAATGTTCAAAAGCCCGGACGGCATTCGCTCCAACTACACCTCCAAGGTGGATGAGGAAAAATGCGTCGCCTGCGGACAGTGCGTGGAAAATTGCCCCACAAACGCCTTGAAGCTGGGTCAAAAGCTTTGCACAAAAACCCCGCTTAAGCTTAGCGCCGCCCGCACAATCCGTGACCACGCTTGGAGCGAAAAGGACTGGAACGTGGATTACCGCGAGAACCGCCGTGACGTTTTGGACAGCGGCACCGCCCCCTGCAAAACCGCCTGCCCCGCACACATCGCCATCCAAGGCTACATAAAGCTTGCCGCCCAAGGCAAATATACCGAGGCGCTGGAGCTTATCAAAAAAGAGAACCCCTTCCCCGCCGTCTGCGGCAGAATTTGCCCCCGCGCCTGCGAGAGCGAATGCACCCGCGGCGACATTGACTCCCCCATCGCCATCGACGAAATCAAAAAATTCATCGCGGACAAGGAGCTTTCCGCCGATATCCGCTTCATCCCCAAAAAGCGCCACGACTACAGCGACAAAAAAATCGCCATCATCGGCGGCGGGCCCGCCGGGCTTTCCTGCGCCTACTACCTTTCCCTGGACGGCTATTCCGTCACCGTTTTCGAAAAACAGGAGAAGCTGGGCGGCATGCTGACCCTTGGCATCCCCTCCTTCCGTTTGGAAAAAGACGTGGTCAACGCGGAAATCGACATCCTCCGTGAGATGGGCGTTCAGTTCAAAACCGGCGTTGAGGTGGGGCGTGACATCACCCTTGACGACCTGCGCAACGAGGGCTACAAGGGCTTTTACCTTGCAATCGGTGCCCAAGCCGGCAAAAAGCTGGGGCTTGAGGGCGAGGACGCCGAAAACGTCATCACCGGCGTTGACTTCCTGCGTAACGTAAATCTTGGCAAAAACGCCGCTCTTTCCGGCAGAGTAATCGTCATCGGCGGCGGCAATGTGGCAATCGACGTTGCCCGCACAGCGGTTCGGGAAAACGCCCAAGACGTCAAAATGCTCTGCCTTGAAAGCGCCGCCGAAATGCCCGCCCTCCCCGAGGAAATCGAGGAGGCACGCGCCGAAAACATCGCCATCGAAAACGGCTGGGGCCCCAAGCGCATCATCACGGAAAACGGCAAGGTTTTGGCTGTGGAATTCAAAAAATGCCTTTCCGTTTTCGACGAGAAGGGCAGATTTGCCCCCACCTATGACGAAACAGAGCTCATCACCCTGCCCGCGGATTACGTCCTACTCTCCGTGGGTCAGTCCATCGACTGGGGCGAGCTTTTGAAGGGCAGCCGAGTGGAAACAGGACGCGGCGGCACGGCAATGGGCGACAGCCTCACCTATCAAAGCGCACAGCCCGATATTTTCGTGGGCGGCGACGTTTTCACAGGGCCAAAATACGCCATCGACGCCATCGCGGCGGGCAAGGAAGCCGCAATTTCCCTCCACCGCTTCGTCCAGCCGGGGCAAAGCCTCACCTTGGGGCGTGACCGGCGGGTCTACACGGCTCTTGACAAGGAAAACCTTGTGGTTTCCGGCTTTGACAGCGCGCCAAGGCAATTGGCGGGGCACAGCACGGAGAAAAAAGACGCTTTTGCCGACAATCGCGTCACCTTCACCGAGGAGCAAATGAAGCGGGAAACCGAGCGCTGCCTTGGCTGCGGCGCTGTTCAGGTGGACAGCTACATGTGCGTCGGTTGCGGACAATGCACCACAAAGTGCAAGTTTGACGCCATCACGCTTGAGCGGAGCTACAACGATTTTGCAAACAAATTCGAGAAACTGCCGGTGAAGGTTGCCGCCTACGCCGTGAAGCGCTCCGCAAAAATCGTCGCCGCCTCCGTTCGGGAAATCGGCAAGAAATAAGCCAAAATAAGCAAAAAAGAGGGTGCCCTCATGCACGAGCTTGGCATAATCAGCGCAATTTTAAAAACACTTGACCAAATTTGCATCGACGAGGAGCTTACAAGCATCGAGCAAATAACCTTGGAGGTTGGGGAATTATCCGGCGTTGTCCCCGCATATATAGAGGATTGCTACCCCGCCGCCGTCTACAAAACCCCCTATGAGGACATGAAGCTTAAGATGGAGGTCGTCCCCGGCATCGCCCGCTGCAAGGATTGCGGGGCGGAGTTTAACGCCATGGAATGCGACCTCAAATGCCCAAAATGCAAGTCCCAAAACCTTGAAGCCCT
>JAVVZC010000173.1:0-3143 GCA_036650755.1 Oscillospiraceae bacterium | reverse complement strand
AAACTTATTTTACTAGGGGGAGCTTCAATGTACTGTGTGAAAAAAGTCAAAGAGGATATGTATTGGGTGGGGGGCAGTGACCGTCGCCTTGCTCTGTTTGAAAATGTGTTCCCGGTGCCTCGGGGCGTTTCCTACAATGCCTACCTTGTTTTGGACGAAAAAACAGTTCTGATGGACACGGTGGACAAGGCGGTTTCAACTCAGTTTTTTGAAAACCTGACATATTTGCTGGAGGGGAAAAAGCTTGATTATCTTGTGGTAAACCACATGGAGCCGGATCACTGCGCCACCTTGAGCGAGCTTGTTTTGCGTTACCCGGAGGTAAAAATTGTGGGCAACTCCAAAACAATGTCCATGATTAAGCAGTTTTTCAACTTTGATATTGACAGTCGGGCGCTGGTCATTAAGGAGGGGGACACCCTCAACACCGGGCGACACAGCTTCACCTTTGCCATGGCTCCAATGGTTCACTGGCCGGAGGCAATGGTTACTTACGACAGCCGCGACAAGGTGCTTTATTCCGCCGACGCCTTTGGTAGCTTCGGCGCCATAAACGGCAATCTTTTCGCCGACGAGGTGAATTTTGAAAGCGAATGGCTGCCCGATGCCCGCAGATATTACACCAACATCGTGGGAAAATACGGACCCCAAGTTACAGCCCTGCTAAAAAAAGCGTCCCAACTGGAAATCGAAACCATTTGCCCCCTCCACGGCCCTGTGTGGCGTGAAAATATCGGCTGGTTCATTACAAAATATCAGCAGTGGAGCAGCTACACACCCGAGGAAAACGCGCTGATGATCGCCTATGCCTCCGTTTATGGCAACACCGAAAATGCCGCCAACATTCTGGCGGGCAAGCTGGCGGATTTGGGCGTTAAAAACATCGTGATGTACGACGTTTCCGTCACCCATCCCAGCCAAATTGTCTCCGAAAGCTTCCGTTGCAGTCATTTGGTTTTCGCTTCAACCACCTACAACGGCGGGATTTTTTGCAACATGGAAACAGCCCTTCACGACCTTCAAGCCCACAACCTCCAAAACAGAACCGTCGCCCTTATCGAAAACGGCACTTGGGCACCCATGTCCGGCAAGCTGATGGGCGAAATTTTCGCTTCCATGAAAAATATGCAGGTTTTGGAGCAGCGTGCCACCCTAAAATCCTCCGTAAAACAGGAGCAGTTGGAGCAGCTTGACGCTCTTGCCAAGGCGATTTTTGCCTCCATGTCCGACAGCGACACAAAGCCAATCGCCGAGGAGCCTAAAGAGAAAAAGGGCTTCGTCTGCAAAATTTGCGGCTATGTTTACGAGGGCGACTGCCTGCCGCCGGACTTTATTTGCCCCATCTGCAAGAACGGCAGTGACAGCTTCGAGCCTGTAAAATAATGCCCCGGGGGGCACCAAAAACAGAAACACCGCAAGCCACAATTTCGTGGCTTGCGGTGTTTTTTTGATTAAAATCAGTTCTTCGCAATTTTGCGGAGGGAGAGGAGGAACAGCACAAGACCCAGCCCCGTAAGAATGTGTCCCAAGCCCGAAATGCCTGAAATTGCGGCGTTTGCGCCCACGGAAAGCTCCGTGCCCAGCACCTGAAGGCTACCCCGAAGGAGCAGCATAATCGCCGTCAGAGGGACGCCGATGTTGTAGACCAGCATAAAAGCGCGAAACTGTTTTGTTTCGGAAAGCTTTGAGTGGGCGGCGAAAAGCGCGGCGAGGAGAAACACCAGCATGCCCAGTAAAAACAGGTGGGCGTGAACCTTTCCGAGAGCCGTTACGCCGGTGAAGCCGTTGAATTTTGTGAATTCACGAAAGAACACGCCGCCCGCCATGGCGGCAATTGCGTAGGCAAGTGCAAGGTTAATCAGCTTTTTCATGCTTTAGCCTGCTTTCTCATATCAAAATATCCGATTAGGATTGTCCAAACATAGGCGCAGGTTTTTGGAATCATCAGCGCTCCGATGGCGGGAATTGCGTCCGCCCAAAGCACAACGGGGATGTAAAACGCGAAGCTGAGCACAATTGTGAGCCACATCAGCTTGAAGGGCTTGTCATCTTGGCGGCGTGCTTCCACAAAGAACAGAACGATGACCAAAATGCCCATGAGAGCGAAGGGAATGTTGCGGATTATCGCCCAAGAAAGTGGGGCGTTGGGGCTTGTCCAAAGATTTTGAGGGCAGAGGCAGAGCACAATCCGCGCCGCCGCCAGCACAAACATGGAGACGGTGAGGGCGGTTTTGCCCTGAATTTTGTAGCGGATGCGCCAAACGTAGTAGAGCAGGATGTAGAAAATTGTCATGGTGACGGAGGTGATAAGCTTGCCGATGCCCAGCGCCACGGTGAAGTTTTCAAGCCCGGAGGTGCAGAGCGCGAAGGCGCGGGGGACAAGGTGGAAGGCGTCGCCCGCACCCAAAGTGACCGCCATAATTCCGAACAGTAAAATTGCCTTGCTGCCCTTGCTGTTTTTTATCATTTTGATGCCAAGGGTGATAACCAAGCTGAGATAAACAACATCAAAAATTGTTTCCATGATAGCCTGCATATTTTTTTCTCTCTTTCTAAATATGATTTTCGGGGAGTTTTAGTGATATAGTGCTTTTTCCAAAAGCTGAGGCAGAATGTCGCCGCCGCTGTCCGCGCCCCCGAGGCTTGAAAGCATGCAGCCGAAAACATAATCCACCAACGCCTGTGGGGTGAAGGTTTCCGAAAACGCCTGTGGGCTGACGCCCTTGTCGGACAGGAGGCTTGAAAGCAAAGAGTCTTTGAGCTGACGGAAATAATGCTCCATCGCATCCTTGCCGAAGGCACGGCCGCTTTTGCCAATCATTTTTTGGTGGGCAAGAAATAGCTTTAGGTTTTCCTGACGGGAGGCGCAAATTCGCTCCAGCATGAGGGAAACCGCCTCAACAAAGCCGCTTTCGGGATTGATGGTCCAAAGCTCGGACTGAAAAACCCGATGCCAAAGCTCCTCAACCACGGCAATTTCAAGTGCCGCCTTGGTGGGGAAATAGTTGTAAATCGAACCCACCGAAACGCCGCAAAGTGAAGCGAGTGTGCGCATATTAAGGCTTTCGGACTTGCCCTCCTGCAAAAGAGCAGAGGAAACACGGAGAATTTTCTCTTTTGAGATGTCAACCTTGTTCATGGGG